>JAQSCR010000500.1:0-5212 GCA_029945495.1 Pseudolabrys sp.
CAGACGCCGGCTGAGAGATTCGCCGAATGTGTTGCGGCGATCGGTTGAACCCGCCACCCAAAGCAGACATTCCAGAAAGCCGCATTTCCTCAGCGTGCGATGGAGGCGGGGACGGCAAGCTGGCGGACCCGGTCAATCAGGCAGGAGACGTGTCTATCGCACCGTAATTTTAAAATTATATCGGCGGACGGTTCCGGATTTGAAATCGACATCGATCACGATGTTGTCCTGGCCGACGTAATCGGCGTTGGATTTGTAAAAGACGCCAACGGCAGTCACGGGTTTGCCGTTGCAGTTGGCGCGGGAATTCCCCGCAGGGCGATCGACCAAATATGCTATCTCCTCAAGTCGATGTTGGCCGTTTTTTGGTGGAGTGACGATACGCAGGCTTGGAACCGGCCCCGAGGTGCAGTCGATGTTGACATTATTCATTGCGGCAATGCGTGACTCGCTGCCGCTAAAAATCTCGCGATTGAACGTAGTATCGGAACGGGCCTTGGAAATGTCGGCCTTGGTTGCTGGCTTTTTCTTCTCCTGGGCGGCGCCTGTCGTCGAGGTGAGAGCCAGTACGGCGGCCGCTAAAATAGCCCCGGCGACAATGTGTGTATTTCGCATTTGCGTCCTCGCGGTGAAGTGGGAGTGCGGTATTCAGCGGACATCGACCGTAAAGGCGACGCGCCATATCGATCCGAGCTTTGAATCCATGTCGACCACGATGCGATCTTTGCCGACAAAGTCCGCGTTAGCCTTGTAGTACATACGGACGGCATCGACAGGCTTTCCATAGCAGCGCTTCTGAAGCGGGCTTTTGTTGGCTGTGGCGACGGTCTTCACCTCTTCAAAGCGGACATCGCCGTGCTCCGCCGCTTTGACGATGCGAATGTCGGCAATCGGAATCGTACAGTCGGCGCGCAGCGTACCAAAATCGTAAAGGCGCGATTCGCTGCCGCTGAACAGGCTGCCTTTGACTTCAGTCACGGCCGATTCGGCGCGCTGCTTGCGTTCCTTTGCGCCCGTCCGATCTGACGCGCCGGCCAGCGCGAGCGCCGACGCCACTAAAAACAGTAAAGCTCGCTTCATTGTCGTCGCCCTGGCCCCGACTAGCGGACGAATTATAGGTTGCAGGCTTGGCATTCTGCAAGCCCAGCGCGGGGGCGCAATTTACATCCATCCACAAGGAGAACGAAAATGGAGATGTCTGCTCATGGCCCTTCGCTACCGTTCGCTCGGTACGACGAATGTCTGCACTTCACCTGACAGCGACCAGAAGAGTTGTCATAGCGACAGCCAAGGTAGCCGGTCCGCTCAAAGCTGATTTTTGGTCGCTCTTGGGGATCGACCGGACATTGCGGCGCGTCGCCAATTGGTGGTTTGACCCAGAGCAGAAATCGGCCGACAATCGCTTAGGCAGGGCCGATTTAGTCCTGAACTTGGGCGCGAAGCTCTTTCGGCGGCTCGACAGCGTGGCGTAACGTGTCTGATGGCTGCTCCCTCCCGAAGCCTCCGTTCGCGCAGTCTCATGAAGAAGTGGCTTCTGCTGGGTTTCCTGCTCGCTGCAATGAATTGCGCTGAGCCGGCATTGGCTGCAAGCCCCACATGGACTGGCTTCTATGTCGGCGGTAGTTCCGGTTATGCTTGGGGCACACAGAAAAGCACCACGACTATCGCCGATGGCCCCGGTTTCCTGACCTGCCATTTCTGCGACATCTTCACTGGAGGCAACGATACCGGCGTTGCAGCGAATGCCGGAACGCAAAGCTTGCGACCACAAGGCTTCACCGGCGGACTACAGCTTGGATACAACTTTCAGTCTGGGCCGTGGGTGTACGGTATTGAGACGGATTTCGGCTACTTTGGACAGCATCGAACCAACTCCACAAGTGTCGTGCTGCCCGCGAACACCGCTCTTGGCGGCGGCGGCGGTGTATGCGGCGCAAACGCCACCACGACATGCGTCGGCAACTATTCTACGACGGTCAGCACTGACTGGTTGCTCACCGTTCGTCCGCGCATTGGCTTTGCCTGGGATCGAACGCTCGCCTACGCGACCGTTGGGCTAGCCGTCACACAACTCAAATTTTCGCATACCTACACCGACAACATCACCTATTTCCTCATACCCGGTAACACTGGCGCAGGCGGCTTTGTGCAAATGTCGGCCTCAGCCGTGAAGGTCGGATTCATTCTCGGCGGTGGCGTAGAGCATTCTTTTGCGGAGCGCTGGTCGGTAAAAGGCGAATATCTTGTCACACGGTTCAGCGGCCTGGGCGCGAACGGCGTGCTTACCGACGGGCTGACCCCGACATCCGGGACGTTCGCTAACTTCGCGGCCAACGCCGACCACCTGACCTCGCACATGTTGAGAGTAGGGCTGAACTATAGGTTTGCCGACTAGCCGCTAAGCATCCGTGCTCGGGCACATTCGTCGCTCAGCGCCGCACTTGAACGTGCCATTTCTCCCCGCGCTTTCGCAAAGTCGCCATCGTGCAAAGCCCGCCCGTGTGCCACAGGTGTGCCAGCGAGGATTTTGCGATGTTCTTGCGGTAGGTCGGGAAGACCACTAAGTCCTTGAAGAACCTAGTGATCGGATGGTCGGAGTGGCAGGATTTGAACCTGCGACCCCCTCGTCCCGAACGAGGTGCGCTACCAGACTGCGCTACACTCCGACTGTCGCCGGCCTTATAACCCCCCCACGTTTGAAACCGCAAGCGCGCATGACCCCGAAAAGCATGCCTCCGACCCGATCGGGGGGTGATACCGGTTTTCGGACAAGGTGATGCGCGGGCAAAGTGAGCCAAGATGACTGCCGAACCCGGCACACGGGTGCTGAAAGCCGATCCGGCCGCGATTTCCGCAGCCGCCGCCGCCCTGCGCCAGGGCGGGCTGGTCGCCTTCCCGACCGAGACCGTCTACGGGCTGGGCGCCGACGCCTGCCACGGCGAGGCGATCGCGCGGCTTTACGCCGCCAAGGGCCGGCCCGCTTTTAACCCCCTCATTGCCCACGTCGCGGACATCGACGCGGCGCGCCCGCTCGCCGTGTTCGATGCCGAAGCCGAGAAACTGGCGGCGGCGTTCTGGCCGGGCCCGCTGACGTTGGTGCTGCCGAAACGGCCGGACTGCCCGGTGGCGGCATTGGCGCTCGCCGGGCTCGACAGCATCGCCATCCGCGTGCCGAGCGACAAAACGGCGCGCGCGCTGCTGGCCGCCTTCGGCGGGCCGGTGGTGGCGCCTTCGGCCAACCGCTCCGGCCACG
The DNA here is from genome assembly GCA_029945495.1 of Pseudolabrys sp. GTDB lineage: Bacteria > Pseudomonadota > Alphaproteobacteria > Rhizobiales > Xanthobacteraceae > Pseudolabrys. Next base: position 3,254 of record JAQSCR010000500.1, read on the forward strand.
TCTCACCGACCAGCGCGGCGCATGTGCTGGCCGACCTGCGCGGCCGCATCGACCTCATTCTCGACGGCGGCGACTGCGCCGTCGGCGTCGAGTCGACCATCGTCGCGCTCCTTGGCGCGCCGACTTTGCTGCGGCCGGGCGGCCTGCCGCGCGAGGAGATCGAGTGCGTGCTCGGCCACGCGCTGGCCATGCCTGCTGTCACCGACGCCGACGACGCGCCGCAAAAACTTGAAGTCATTGCCCCCGGCATGCTGGCCTCGCATTACGCACCGAAGGCCAGAGTGCGGCTCGATGCGACGACGCCGCGAGCCGGCGAAGCGCTGCTTGCTTTCGGCGCGGCGCCGAAGTTCGACGGAATTACGCTCAATCTGTCGCCGCGCGGCGACCTGATCGAAGCCGCGACCAATCTGTTTTCGCACCTGCGCGCACTCGACGCCTCCGGCGCGACCTCCAGCGCCGTGATGCCGGTGCCGCATGAGGGCCTCGGCGACGCCATCAACGACCGGTTGGCGCGCGCCGCCGCGCCCAAATCTTGAAGAACAAGCCTGAAGGACAAGGATCGCTACGATGAACGAACAATTGCGCCGCGCGCCCGCGCCCGAACTGCTGCCGCGCTTCGCGGCCATCGTCGGCGACAAATATGCCGTCACCGATGCGGTTGCCCTGGCGCCGCATCTGGTCGAGGGCCGCGGGCTGTATCACGGCCACACGTCGCTGATGCTGCGGCCGGGCTCGACGGAAGAAGTGGCGGCGATCCTCAAGCTCGCCAATGAAACCAAGACGCCGGTGGTGCCGCAAGGCGGCAACACCGGACTGGTCGGCGGACAAATTCCGTTCGACGGCGAACTCATTTTGTCGCTGACGCGGCTCGACAAGATCCGCGAAGTCGATGCGTCGTCCAATACGATCACCTGCGAGGCCGGCGTGGTGCTGCAAAAAGCGCAGGAGGCAGCCAGCGCCGGCGGCCGGCTGTTTCCGTTGTCGCTCGGCTCGGAAGGCTCCTGCACCATCGGCGGCAATCTCTCGACCAATGCCGGCGGCACCGGCGCGCTGGCCTACGGCATTGCCCGCGAACTCGTCGTCGGCGTCGAGGTGGTGCTGGCCGACGGCCGTATCATGCATCTCTTGCGCAAGCTGAAGAAGGACAACACCGGCTACGACCTGCGCCACATTTTCGTCGGCGCCGAAGGCACGCTCGGCGTCATCACCGCCGCGGTGCTGAAACTGTTTCCGCAGCCGCGCGCGGTCGAGACGGCGTTCATCGGCCTGAAATCGCCGGAGGCAGCGGTGAAACTTCTCAACCTGGCGCAGGCGCGCATGAGCGGCACCGTCACCGGCTTCGAGCTGATGGCGCGCGGCATCATCGACTTCGCGCTCAAGCATGGCCATGGCAACCGCGATCCGCTCAGCGGTTCGCATCCCTGGTACGTGCTGATGGAAGTATCGTCGCAACAGAGCGAGGGCTTGCGCGACGATCTCGAAACGTTTCTCGGCGCGGCAATAGAGCAGGATCTGGTGGAAGACGCAGCAATCGCGTCCAGCCTCGACCAGCGCAAGGCGTTCTGGCACATGCGTCACACCTTAACCGAGGTGCAGAAGCCGGAAGGCGGTTCGATCAAGCACGACGTCTCGGTGCCGGTCGCCACTGTCCCGGATTTCATCGCGGAGGCCAGCGCCGCCGTTATTGCACTCATTCCCGGCTCGCGGCCGGTGCCGTTCGGCCATGTCGGCGACGGCAATATTCATTTCAATGTCAGCCAGCCGGTCGGCGCCGACACCAAGGCGTTTCTGGCGCGCTGGACCGAGGTCAACGCCACGGTCGACAAGATCGTGCTGAAATATCAGGGCTCGATTTCGGCCGAGCACGGCATCGGCAAGCTCAAGCGCGAGTCACTGGTCAAGGTGAAGGACCCGGTCGCGCTTTCGCTGATGCGCGAGTTCAAGAAGCTCTTGGACCCG
>JAQSCR010000500.1:5222-10821 GCA_029945495.1 Pseudolabrys sp.
TTTAGAACAACACCCCCTGCCCGTCGGCTTTCTTTACCTTGTGGGCTTTCGGCATTTTGGCGCGCTTGCGTATCGGCTCGAGCCCAGGCTCGCCTCCGAGCGGCCCGGTGAATAGTTCGAGCAGCTTCGGATTATCATTGGCGACGCGGTTGACCTCGGTCGACACCGGATAGGCTTCCAGCAGTTCATCAGGCGCGGAGCGGATCAGCGTCTGGGCCAGCGCCGCATCGACGCTGCTCTCGATCTCGCCCTTGCCGAGCCACCGGTCGAAAGCCTCCGGCGGAATGATCACCGGCATGCGGTCGTGCAGCGCCGACAACGTGCTGTTGGCGCTGGTGGTGACGATCGCCGCCGTGTCGAGCTCCTCGCCGTTCGGCCCGGTCCAGGTTTCCCACAAACCCGCGAAAGCGAGCGGCGCGCCGGATTTGGCGCGAATGAAGAACGGCTGCTTGCGCGGCGCGCCGGCCTTCCATTCGTAGAAGCCGTCGGCCGGGATCAGGCAGCGCCGACGCTTCATCGCCGCGCGGAAGGCCGGCTTGTCGGCGACGCCTTCGCCGCGCGCATTGATGATCAGCGCGAACGCCTTCGGGTCCTTGACCCAGGACGGCAGCAAGCCCCAGCGCACCAATGCAAAGTGTCGCTTGCCATCGACGAGCCGCACGATGCCGATCGGCTGCGTCGGCGCGATGTTATAGCGCGCCGGAAAATTCGGCTGCTCGAGATAGGCGAACAGCGCGCGGATCGCTTCCGGCGATGAGGTAAGTATGTAACGTCCGCACATATTCAAAGATCCGGATACCGCACGCGTTTAACAACGCTTTAACTCCCCGCAATATAACACTTCCCGCAAGTGACTTCGGGGTGGGGGCCCCCTCTTATGCAATATCAGGATTGCGCCATCGAGGTGCAAGCGGACGAGACGGACACCGAGAAGGCGTATGTATACGGCCCAGTCCCCTTCGGGCTGACGCTGGCCAACGCCAATATCAATCCGCAGACGGGTCTCGCCACCGACTATCTCAACCACTTCAACGAAGCGATCATGCTGCTCGAGATGGCGGGCGACGGCCCCGACTGCCTCGCCGACATTCGCCGCTGGCAGCCGATGAGCTACCGCGAGCATTTCCTCGAATCGCGCCTCAAGGCCCGCGACCTGGCCATTGCCGCCTATGCCGGCGCCGATCCGGCCGCGCGCGCCTGCCTCGACCATCTGGCCTCAACGATGACGACAGTGATCGAAGCCACCCGCGCCCGCTTGACCGACGACCTGCCGGCGCAGGCCGCCGGCGACGTCGCCGGACGCGCCGCCGCATGGCTCAAACAACTGGTCGCGCGCGCCGGCGCGGCGATCAACGGCGAGATCGATAGGGACGGAATCGACGCCCCACAGGCGATCGCCGACCGGCTGATGCGGTGCGGCTGAGCTAAGGCCGGCAAGATTGGTTAGCTAAAAAGACGGCTCCGACAGGCAAGACCGCATCGCCGTGAAATGCTAGGCAAGGGACATCCTTGGTGGCGAGCCTTTGCCGACGAATCTTTGCTTGCGAATCTTGCCCGACCTCAAGCGGACTTCAGCAGCCATGACCGACGCGCGAACCTACCCGCAGCGCCCGTTCCTCGCGGTCAGCGCCGCCATCATGCGCGACGGCAAGGTGCTGGCAGTGCGGCGCGCGCGCAAGCCCGCGCTCAACCTCTACACCATGCCCGGCGGCGTGGTCGAAATCGGCGAAACCTTGTTCGAGGCGGTGCAGCGCGAAGTGCGCGAGGAGACCGCGCTCGAGATCGAGCCGGTGGCGCTGGCCGGCCACCGCGAGGCGATCCAGCGCGACGCGCAAGGCAAGGTCGAACGCCACTTCATCATCATGTGCTTCGCCGCGCGCTGGCTGTCGGGCGAGCCGGTGCTCAACGACGAACTCGACGACGCGCGCTGGCTCACTTTGCCGGAGCTCGCCGCCCTGCGAACGACCGATGGCCTCGGCGAAATCGTCGCCGCCGCGGCCGACCTTCTTAGCGTTTAGGTTTAGACCACTGCCTTGCGAATGCCGCCAAGCCGGCGCATATCAGCGGCACTACGGGAACCAGACCCATTGAAGAAACGGCTCGTCATCGGTTCGATATTGTTCTGCCTGGCGCAGCCGGCCGCCGTGCCGGCGCAGACGCGTGCGCCGGCGACACTGCCGGCGCCTGATTCCGCGTCCGCCCCTTATGACAACGACCTGCAGCGGCTCGCCGAAATTCTCGGCTCGCTGCAATATCTGCGCACCGTCTGCGGCGCCAAGGAAGGCCAGAAATGGCGGGCCGAAATGCAGGCGCTGATCGACGCCGAAGCGCCGAGCGGCGAGCGGCGGCGGCGCATCGTCGCCCGCTTCAACAGCGGCTATCGCGGCTTCGAGCAGACCTACCGCACCTGCACGCCGGCGGCCGATCTGGCCATCCGCCGCTACCTCGACGAGGGCGCCAAAATCGCCCGGGAAATCACCGCCCGCTACGCCAACTAAGCGCCCCGGCTGTCGCCGATTTCCCCCGTATTCGTGGGGCTTTTCGCATGCGCCGACTTACGCACAGCAATTAACCTTTCCTTTATATCTGGGCTATGTCGGCCAAATCCCCATGCTAACGTCGCCTTCGGAATTCAAGACTGGCGGTCACCGCGGGCGCCAGGGGACGAAGGTGACTATGACCACGACTGGGCGATCCACACCGACTCGCGAGCCGGCTCCCGACCATGAGCAGAAGCGCGTCGCCTTGGGCTACCTGCATGAAGCCTGGGCCGAAGCGCGCCTTGACGGCATTGACGGCGATTGCCTGGCGCAGGCATGCCTGTTCGCAGCATTAGCCGAATTCGTCACCACCTATGGCGAGGAAGCGGCCGCCACCTTCACCGAAGGCCTAGCCGGCCGCATCCGCAACGGCGAATTCTCCGTCGACCAGCAGCGGCAATAGGCGCCTCGCGCCGCCGCCACTCCGTTAGGCGGCCCCGTCCAGTCCGAAATAACGCTGCAGCACCCTGTCGATATCGGCCGGATAAAACGGCTTCTTCAGGAATGCGAGCGCGCCGGCGGCATAGGCGCGGTCGGCGAGCGCATTGTCGAGCGTCGACGTCATCATCACCACCGCGACTTTCGGGCTTTCGCGCCTGATCTCGGACAATGTCTCGAGGCCATTGAAGCCGGGCATGTTGTAATCGAGAAATACCAGGCCGAATTTTTCGGTGCGCAGTTTTTCGAGCGCTTTGAAACCTTCCGCCGCCTCGTGCAGGTCCAGGGCGAAGCGGCTGCCCGACAAAATCTTGCGCACGATGCTGCGCATGGTGCCGGAATCATCGACGATCAGAACGCGGGTCGGCAGCTTGGCGCGCACGCAGATTTCGACCAGCTTGCGCGCCTCGGTCGTGTTCGACGGTTGACGGAGCATGCCGTCGACGCCGTCGGGACGCGCGCTGCCGGCCGCGCCTGACACGAAAACCAGCGGCCCTGGCTTGAGCGCACGGGCGGCCGCGATCACCGCCGCCAACTCGGCCGCCGGCAATCCATTGTCGATCAAACAAATGTCGACGCCGCCTTTGCCGAGCAAGGCCGCGCCCGACGCAAAGTTATGGGACGAAAGTTCCACCGGGATCGATGACAGGCCGGCGCCCTGGCGCCAGAGCTCATGCTCGGCCGCCGCGGCCAAGACCGCAACCATCCGGAGCGAAACAAGATCGCCGCTCATGTAGCCCCTGCCCCTGGCACCCCTTCATTTTTGGTCCGATCGAAGGGTGCACCGCTGACGCTGATAAATGGTCGTACAGCCCTTCCAATGCAATCTACACAATTCATTTTCTCCAAAAGTCTGGGGAAAACTTCGGCAATTGTGTTTTGCAACCTGCACGGTCATGCGCCGTGACCTCACCCGCGCGCTTTAGTTTCCCAAGGTTTCCAGGAACCGCACGCATTCGCCTTGCGAGGCGGCGTTCAGGCTGCCCTCCCACATCACCTTTTTGCCGCGGATGACGGTTCCGACCGGCCAGCCGGTCACCGTCATGCCGTTGTAGGGAGTCCAGCCGGCCCGCGATGCGGTCCAGCTGTCGGTGATGGTTTCGCGGCGCTTGAGATCGACCACGGTGACGTCGGCGTCGTAGCCGGCGGCGATGCGGCCTTTGGTGGCGATGCCGAACACGCGCGCCGGACCGGCGCTGGTGAGATCGACGAAGCGCTGCAACGTCAGCCGCCCGGCGTGAACATGATCGAGCATAACCGGAACCAATGACTGCACGCCGGTCATGCCGGAATGGGTCTTCGGATAGACGTGCGCCTTCTCCTCGCGCGTGTGCGGCGAGTGGTCGGATCCGATATTGTCGATGACGCCCTGCGCGATACCGTTCCACAGGCCGGCGCGGTGCGACGCGTCGCGGATCGGCGGGTTGAGCTGGGCGAGCGTACCGAGTTTCTCGTAACAGTCGGGCGCGGCCAAGGTCAGATGCGCCGGCGTCGCCTCGGCGGTGGCGACGTCCTTGTGGCCGGCGAGAAACTCCGCCTCGTCCTTCGACGTCACATGCAGGACGTGGACGCGCTTGCCGGTCTCATGCGCCAGCTTGATCAGGCGCTGCGTGCACAAGAGCGCGGCCTGCGCGTCGCGCCAGACCGGATGCGAGCGCGGATCGCCTTCGACGCGCAGGTTCATGCGCTCGCGCAACCGGTTCTCGTCTTCGGAATGGAACGCGGCGCGGCGATTGATCGCCTTGAGCACGGCGCGCACGCCTTCGTCGTCGTCGATCAGCAGCGTGCCGGTCGACGAGCCCATGAACACCTTGATCGCACAAGCACCCGGCAGGCGCTCCAACTCGCCGAGGTCGCGCGTGTTCTCGCGCGTCGCGCCGACATAAAAGGCGAAGTCGCAATGCATGCGGTGATGCGCGCGCTTGACCTTGTCGGCGAGCGCCGCAGCGTCGGTGGTCGGCGGGATCGTGTTCGGCATTTCGAACACTGCGGTGACGCCGCCCAGGACGGCGCCGCGCGACCCGCTTTCCAGATCTTCCTTGTGCGTCAGCCCCGGCTCGCGGAAATGCACATGCGTGTCCATGACGCCGGGCAACAGATGCAGGCCGCGGCAGTCGACCACCTCGCCGGCCGAGGCCAGCGACAGGTCGCCGATGGCCGCAAAACGGCCGTCGCGAATGCCGAGATCGCGCAGGCCCTCGCCGTCGTGGTTGACGACGGTTCCGCCCTTGAGAATCAGGTCATAAGTCTCGGCCATGGGGGAGCCGCTCCAGACGGGGCTTGAGGCTTCGCCGACAGCGCTTACGTTTCGGCACGAGTTCTGGCAAGACGGTACCAGGCCATTTCGGCCCCCAGTCAGAGAAAATATTATGCAGGCAGCGCTGCTTCCCGAACGAGGCGTGGTCAAGGTCGCCGGCGACGACGCCCGGCACTTTCTCAATGGCCTGGCGACCACCGATATCGGCAAGGTCGCACCCGGCCGGCCGCGCTTCGGCGCGCTGCTGACGCCGCAAGGCAAGATCATCGTCGATTTTTTCGTCGTCGAAGCCCTGCCGGAAGACGGCAGCGGCTTTTTCCTCGATTGCCCGAAGCCGCTGGTACAGCCGCTTGTGGAACAACTC
>JAQSCR010000501.1 GCA_029945495.1 Pseudolabrys sp.
CCAAGGGCACGATCCTCGCCCGCCTCGACGACCGCGAACAGAGCGCGCGTGTCGCGCGGGCAAAAGCAGCCATCGAGCAGACTGAAGCCAACCTGCAAAAAACGACCGCCAATCTGGAAAAAGCCAAGGCGAACCTCGCCAATGCCAAGAGCATCAGCGAACGCCGGCAACAACTGGTCCAGAGCAATAGCGCCTCGGTCGAGGCAGCGGAGACGGCAAGAACGACATTGGAAGTCGCCAATGCCGAGGTGAGCCTGGCGTCCAGTGACATTGCGGTGTCGCGCGCCGCTATCGGCGACGCCAAGGCGCAACAGCAGTTAGAAGCCGCGACTCTGGATTTCCATACATTGGCGGCGCCCTACGACGCCATGATCACCGCGCGGCTGAAGGAACTTGGTTCGGCGCTGGGCGCTGGCGAGCCGGTGTTCGCGCTGATCGATCCGAAATCGGTGTGGGTGCTGACCTATATTGACGAGAGCAAGTCGGGCGAAATCAAGGTCGGCGATCCAGCGGAAATCGTGCTGCGATCGCGTCCGAACCAGCGGTTTCAGGGCAAGGTCGCCCGTATCGAACCCGAAAGCGATCGCGTCAACGAAGAGCGAAAGGTCGCGATTGCGTTCGACCAACTGCCGGCTGATTTCCATCTTGGCGAGCAGGCCGAAGCCCATATCACCACGGTGAGGCTGGCGCAGCCGTTGCTGGTGCCGGAGGCGGCGATCACCGGGCTCGCCAAGAATCGCGGAACCGTTTGGACGGTGGAGGATGGCCGCCTCCAGCAGCACGAAGCGATGCTCGGCCACCGGCTACTCGATGGACGTTACGAAATCACCGGTGGCGTGCCGGACAAGGCTCTCGTCGTCTCGGCCTTGCGCAGCGGGCTGCGGGCTGGGCGCGCGGCGAAGGCTGCCGATGAGCCACGCAAATGAATCTGGCTTACCGCGACATCAAACATAACTTGCTGCGTTTCGTGCTGACCAATTTCGGCTTGAGCCTGCTGCTCGGCATCGTCATCATGATCACCGGCGTCTACGGCGGCATGATCGATGAAGCGTTGCGGCAGGCGCGCGCGCCTAACGTGGATCTCTGGGTGGTTGAGGCCGGAACCAATGGACCCTTTGCCGAGGCTTCGCGCATTTCCGGCGACACCAGGGAACTCGTCAGCCGGGTCTATGGTGTCGAGCGCGCCGGCTCCGTGACCTATCAATCGGTGCAGACCGAATTGAACGGCAAGCCGCTCCGCATGTTCCTGGTGGGCTTCGAGCCGGGCCGCCCCGGTGCCCCGCGCAAGATTTCGGCCGGGCGCGAGATTACGCGCGGGCACTATGAGATGATTGTCGATCGCTCCGCCGGCCTTAAGCTCGGACAGGAAGTTCCGCTCGGCACCCACGGCCACAAATTCACAGTCGTCGGCTTGATGACAAGGGAGGTGACGGCTTCCGGCGATCCGGTCGGCTACATCACCTTGCGCGATGCGCAAGCGTTGCAGTTTGAGCTCGCCCCGCCAACCGAGCGGCGGGAGGTTGCGCGCGGCGGCGCATTGCAGACCAACGATCAGATCAACGCCGTTGTCGCCAAGATTTCTCCCTATGTCCCCGTCTCGGAAGTCGCAGTGGCGCTGTCACGATGGAAGCATCTCACCACGCTGCAGCAGGAGCAGCAGGAAACCCTGCTGAGCAAGTTCGTCATCGAGAGAGTGCGCAATCAGCAGTTTCTCATCATGGTGCTGCTGATCATCGTATCGGCGGTGATCATTGCCTTGATCGTCTATACGCTGACGATGGACAAGGTGCGTTCGATTGCCACGCTCAAATTCGTCGGCGCACCGGACCGGACCATCATCGGTCTCATTCTCCAGCAATCGCTGTCGATGGGTATATTCGGCTATTTCATGGGGTTGATACTGGTCCTCACGTTCGAGCCGTACTTTCCACGGCGTCTCGTGTTGGACCCGGTGAACGTCTCCATCGTGTTTGCGATTGTCATCGTGGTCTGCCTGGCCGCCAGTACACTCGGCATCCGCCTCGCGCTCAAGGTGGATCCGACCGAAGCCCTCGCGTCGTCGGGGTAGGACCATGGCCGAGACGGGCAAACAGGCGGTCGTGCGGGTCGAGCACCTGTCCAAGCATTTTGGCGAGGGCTCGTCGCGCGTCGACGCGTTGCGCGATATAAATCTGGACGTCTATCCCGGCCAGGTCGTTGGTCTCATGGGCCCGAGCGGCTCGGGCAAGACCACGCTGCTGCATTGTATCGCCTGCATTCTGCAGCCGAGCAGTGGCCGCATTACGCTGGACGGCGAAGCCGTCTATGACGAGCGCTGGCTCAAGGCCGATTTGCGCCGGCTGCGGCTCGACAAGATCGGCTTCATTTTTCAATATCCGAATTTGCTGCCGTTCCTCAATGGCAGCGACAATGTCGCTCTGGTGCTCGATCTCGCCGGTTTCAGCGCGGCGGCGGCGCGCACGCGCGCCGTCGAACTGCTCGACTATCTCGAGGTCGGCCACCGTAAGCATGCGATGCCCAAGCAACTTTCCGGCGGCGAAGCCCAGCGCGTCGCTATCGCCCGGGCGCTGGCCAACAAGCCACGCATCATTCTCGCCGACGAGCCGACCGCGCCGCTCGACTCGGCGCGCGCCCGCATCGTCATGGATCTGTTGCGCCGGATCGCCGTCGAGCAGAGCGCCGCTATCATCGTCGTTACCCATGACGAAATGATCCTGGACCGGTTCGATCACATCTATCGGCTGCGCGACGGCCGGCTCGAAGACAGCGAGCCCGGTCGTCCGGCACCGTCGGCAAAGCCTGCCGTCGTGCCAGCCTGAACCGCCGTCACGCCCCGGCGTCGTTGGCGTTCGGATAGAACAGCTGTTCGCCATTGATCTTGTAGTTGGCGATGGCCTTCTGGCCTTCTGGCGAGATCAAATAATCAATGAAGGTCTGGCCGAGGTCCTTCTTCACGTTCGGGTGCTTGGCCGGGTTCACCAGCATGATGCCGTACTGGTTGAACATGCGCTTGTCGCCCTCGACCAGAATGGCGAGCTGATCCTTGTTCTTGTAGTGGATCCAGGTGCCGCGGTCGGACAGCACGTAGGCATTCGACGCGCCGGCGGTGTTGAGCGCCGCGCCCATGCCCTGGCCGATCGACTTGTACCAGGGGCCCTTGTCCTTCTCGATGTCGATGCCGGATGCCTTCCACAGCGCCAGCTCGGCAACATGCGTGCCGGACTTGTCGCCGCGCGAAATGAAGTCGGCCTTCTTGTCCTTGATGATGGTCAGCGCCTTGCCGACGTCCTTCATGCCCTTGATGCCGGCCGGATCGCTCTTCGGCCCGATCAGCACGAAGTCGTTGTACATCACCGGAAAGCGCTTCACGCCTTGGCCTTCGGCGAGGAATTTTTCTTCCGCCGATTTGGCGTGTACGAATACGACGTCGGCGTCGCCGCGCCGGCCGGTGTCGAGCGCCTGGCCGGTGCCTTGCGAAATGACTTTGACGGTGATGCCGGTCTTGGCCTTTGCCAAAGGCAGCAGATACTCGAACAGGCCGGAGTCCTGCGTCGAAGTGGTTGAGGCGACCACGATCGATTTGTCTTTTGAATTGTCTTGCGCGAACGTGGGCGCGCTGGCGATGCATGCGCCGATGGCGGCGGCGGCAAAGAATGTGCGACGGTTGAGCATAGCGATCCTCCTGATGGTTTTTTAAACGAGCAGTTCTCCGGCGATGAATTGCCTCGCCTCGTCGCTGCGCGGGGTGTCGAAGAATGCCGGCGTCGGTCCGTGTTCGGCCAGCCGGCCGCGATGCAACAGCACGACATCGCCGGCGAGCCGCTTGGCCTGGCCGAGATCGTGCGTCGACATCACCACCTTGACGCCGCGCGCGGCGACCGCGCGCACGATGTCCTCGATCGCCTTGGTCGCGGCGGGGTCGAGGCTGGCGGTCGGCTCGTCGAGAAAGAGAATGGCGGGATCGCGCGCCAGTGCGCGCGCCAAGGCCAGCCGTTGCTGCTCGCCGCCCGACAGCCGGCGCGCCGGCCGGCTGCCCAGGCCGCTTAAGCCCACCAGCGCCAACAATTCGTCGATACGCTGCGCGCGCGGCGCGCTCACTCCCGCGAGTGCATAATCAATATTGGCGGCGGCCGAGCGGCGCAGCATCGCCGGCCGTTGAAACACGATGGCGCGGCGCGCCTTCGATGCGCTGTCGCTGCCGCTGCCGCTGCGCTCCTGACCGTTCCAGGTGATGCGGCCGCTCGAGAGCGGCGTGAGCCCCATCGCCACGCGCAGCAGCGTCGTCTTGCCGGCGCCGTTCGGCCCGATCAGGACGGTGGGCGGGCCGGCGCTAAGCGTCAGCGACACATGATCGAGGATCGTGACGCCACCGGCGATGACGTTGGCCTGTTCGAAGACGAGCGGCAGATCGGTGACGGGCGCGCGCATGGTCATCCCGCGTAATGTTCGCCGGCCCGGCGCGCGCCCCAGGCGAGCGCGTTGATCGCGATGACGATGGCCATCAGCACCATGCCGAGCCCGATCGCCAGCGGCAGGTCGCCCTTCGAGGTTTCCAGCGCGATCGCGGTGGTCATGGTGCGGGTGAAGCCGTCGATATTGCCGCCGACGATGATGATGGCGCCGACCTCCGCCGCGGCGCGGCCGAACCCGGCCAGCAGCGCCGTCACCAGCGAAAACCGCGCGTCCCAGACCAAAGTCGCGACCCGGCGGAATGGCCTGACATCGAGCGCCGCCAGTTCGTCGCGATATTCGGCCCACAGGTCTTCGACCGTCTGGCGGGCGAGCGCGGCGATGATCGGCGTCACGAGCAAAGTCTGGGCGATGACCATGGCCTGCGGCGTGAACAGCAGGCCGAACGAGCCGAGCGGCCCGGAGCGCGACAGCAGCAGATAAATGGCGAGGCCGGCCACCACCGGCGGCAGGCCCATGAGCGCGTTGAGCACGACAATGATGCCTTCGCGGCCGGGAAAGCGCGTCAAAGCGAGCCAGGCGCCGAACGGCACGCCGATCAGCGCCGCGCAGGCGACGGCGCTCAGGCTCACGACCAGCGACAGCCAGACGATGGCGTAGAGGCCGGGATCGCCGGCCAGAACCAGTTGAAATGCGGAAGTTTCGCCGGCCATCGAACTGATCCGAGTTTCTGAATTTATTGTACGTATTCTCCCCTACGGTGTGCACGAAGAAAATAAAACAGGAATATGCCGATTAAACGATAGAGAACGCCAATCGGAACTTGGCAAGTCACGCGAATTGCCTTAGGCAAGCGGCGGCTGAAGGGCCGGTGGCCCTGGGCGGAAGGTCCGCGGCCGGCCGTTTTCCGCAGCTCGCGGCGGTTTCGTCGGTATCTTGGCTTGCAAATGCCCGCCGCCGCCGCCATGAGCTTACGGCGTAGGAGAGGTGGCCGAGTGGCTGAAGGCGCACGCTTGGAAAGCGTGTTTACGGGAAACCGTAACGTGGGTTCGAATCCCACTCTCTCCGCCACCATCCCTTCGCAATCGGTCCTCAGGTGCATTTTTGCCGGGCAAAGACGCGAGGAATTTGCAGCATCCTGGGATCGACCTCTGCACCTTTGAACTCGGCTCGTTTCCTGAATCCATTCTCTAGGGCGCCGCTTTCTCTGCGCCTCTGTACTTTCTTTTGGGGATACGGTTTCGAGGCGCCCTTTTAAGCAGGTGTTTTTTGAGGCGCCGGCTGGCGTCGAGTTCGAGATAAACTCGCTGAACGAAGCCCCGACAGAACTTATGAATAGAGCAACGGTTTCGTAACCGAAGATCGGACGTTTTCGTCCTCTCGGGACCGACGCGATTTCGATGGTAATTCCGGATTTGTAGCCCGAGCGGATTTCACTTTGTTCGCGAACTAAGCTTCTGGGGCTACGTGGGGTTACAAGCAGCGCGTTTTTGCGAAATTCCCTTATTGGAGGTTCTGCTCCCGGGAATTGTGTTAGGCCGCATTGACCGCCAACCGTCCCATTCTTAGTCGTTAATACTTCTGCGAATACTCGCGAATGCTACTGATGGTCGCTCGAACTGATTTAGAAATGCTACTTTGTTCATAAGTTCGCGTGGGCGTTGGAAGCGGCACGGACTATCACCTTCGAGAAAGTCGCATTGGCTTATTTTGATTCTCATGAGAAACAGTGGCGTAACGCCAAGCACCGCGCACCTGGAGCATCCGCCACTCCGGCACCTGGCGCGCGGCCCGCGCGCTGACCAGTTTGTTGAGCGTCCGCGCCCAGCGCGTCACCAGCATGCGCAGGCTTTGCGCCTGAGCCGGCAGCACCGTGAGGTTTTCGAAAACGAGGGCAGTCATTGTAGTCTCTCCTGGTTGATCTCGCGGCGGCCTGACGCCGCCATGCCCCTCATGTGAGAGCGGCCGCGCAAGGTTTTGATGGGGAAATAAGGGCTTGCCCATAAGCGCGGCATAAAGCCGAAATGCGCCTGGATTCGCTGGAATTTGATGCTGCGACCCGGTCAATACCGGGTCGGCGTCAGCCCTTTCCAAAGCTTGCCGTCGTCGCGCTTGCCTGTCCGCCGTGCGGTGCGTTGCTCACAATCGAGCGCGGCTTCGAGCGCCCGCCGCAGGCGACGATCGTCAATTCTCGCGAGTTGCCGGTGCAGCAGGGCGATGCTGTTCGGGTCGTCCTTGTTGGCGATGGCGTGGCAGAATTCGGCGCTGGACCTCGCAAAAAATGCGAATGTTGCCGCCTCCGGGTGCGATCCGAGCCGGTCCATTTCAATGGCGATGGCCTGCACAGTAGCAAGATCGGCCTGATCCAGCGTTACGGCGAACCGCAAGATGGCCAGCAGCCACTCTCTCACCTTCTGGGCTGGCCATTCCTGGCTAGACATAAGCATCAAGCCGCAACTTCATGGCCGGGGCGAGGGCCGATTGGAATCAGCCGGCCTGTGCCGCGCGCCGGCGGTTGGCCGTGTCGCCGAATGGTCCGATCATGAGGTCGGCATAACGGTCGTTGATTTGGGCGACGACGGCGGTGACTTCCGCCCGGGTTCGATCGGTTGTCTCAACCAGCGGCAGGCGCACTTTAGGCGACATCAGGCCGAGCAGGCTGAGCGCATATTTCAGCGGCGCCGGGCTGGTTTCCCGAAAGAGCTGGGCCGTCAATTGCGCAACCGGCGCCGCCCACCGCTGCGCGGTCGAGATCTGCCCCTGGCGGCAGGCCAGGAACATGTTGCGGCACAGGCCCGGCGCGATATTGGAGGTGACGGAAATGCAGCCGTTGCCGCCTTGTGCAAGGAAGGCCAGCGCGGTGGCGTCGTCGCCTGTCAGCAGTCTGAAATCCGGCCCGACCAACGGTCTCAACCGCACCGGGCGGGCGACGTCGCCGGTGGCGTCCTTGAGGCCGATAATTCGCGGCAATTCTGCCAGGCGCGCAACCGTTTCGTCGGCAAGGCCGCAGGCGGTGCGCGACGGCACATCGTAGAGGATGATGGGCAGGGCGGTCGCTTGGGCGATTGCGCGGAAATGCTCGTACATGCCCGCCTGCGTCGGCTTGTTGTAATAAGGCACGACCGAGAGAATGCCGTCGGCGCCGGCGGTTTCCGCTTCTCTGGTCAGTTCGATGGCGTGGCTCGTGGAATTGGAGCCGGCTCCGGCAATCACCGGGACTTGGCCGCGCGCAACGCCGACGGCGATCTGGATGAGGGTGGCATGCTCGGCCGGGCTCAGCGTCGGCGCCTCGCCGGTCGTACCGCAAACCACCAGCGCGGTGGAGCCTTGCTCGACCTGGAGACCGCAGAATTTCTCGAACGCGGCGATGTCGACATTGCCGTCCTCGCCGAAGGGCGTCGGCAAAGCGGGCGCATAGCCTGAGAGTTTTGTGATGTGCCGGCCGATGGGCATGATCGCTGCCTCGCGCGAGGTTGGATGCGTCAAGCCGCCTTGGCGGAGGCGGGCCGGTTCAAATCGAGCTCGAGAACGCCGGGCACCATGACAACTGCTTGCGGATTGCGCCCGTTTTCAAACATGGCGAAGCGGAGCGCTTGTGTGCGGTCGATAAACAATCCGCCGCAGGTGGCGTTTTCGTCTTGCACCACCCATTGACCGCGACTGTTGCGGCCGATGCGAAATTGCAAGGTCTTTGAGCAGAGCTTCAGCGAGGGAGGTTCCGTATGCTTCATGATACTTCTCCTTGAACAAGAGTGATGTCGGTCATTCGCTCAGTGCCAATGCAGCGGCACCCAGATCGCCACCCTGAGCGCAACGATTGCGACCAGAGCGATACTGAGAATGGCGTAGACGATAAGGGGCCCATAGGCGCGGCAGACCAGCGCCCGGGCGCGCCGCCAGAAATGCCGGTCTGCGCTCTGGCGCGCGAAGGCGAGGTCCGATGACGTCGCCGGCGATTTGGCGGGATCGGAGGAATTCACAAATTGACCATGTGTGATGACAGACATTATTCGTCTCCTTTAGTGGCGGGCCGAGGCCAGTCGGGCCTGGCGCCGGCGTATAACGCGGCGCCGCGGCGTGGCTTGCGGGCCACCGAGATGCCAAAGGCCAATGAGGGTGGCGATCAGCAGGAACAGGATGATGAGCTTGAGGTGCTCGACCAGCAGGGCAACCATGACGGCCGCTCCTTATTGCAGAGGCTTGCTGCCTCCATGCACGCAATGTGTGCGGTGCCGCGCAAGGTTTCGATTGGGAAATAAGGGCTTGCGCATAAGCGCGTCATAAAGGGTGGCTAAACTGCCCAGCGCGCGGCGTGGCCTACGATCTTTATATCGCCTTGATGTAGCGCAACCGCATTCCGCATCGCTTCCTTACCATCAAAATCCTATTTGCAAGCTCGCTCCGGAAATCACTTGAAGGGGGCAGACCATGCTCGATCTCATCTTACTGGCACTTGGAATTGGCTTGTTCGCGCTGTCGATCGGCTACGCCTACGCCTGCGACTGGCTTTAACGGAGAGCACCATGACGCTCGATTATACGCTCGCCGCCATTGTCGCGGCGGGACTGCTCTTCTACCTCACCTACGCACTGGTGCGGCCGGAAAAATTCTGACGCGCCGGAAATATCCGAGCGCAATCAAAGAGGCGTGACATGACCGTCATTGGCTGGATTCAAATTCTGCTTTACTGCGCGATCATCGTCGCGCTGACGCCGCTTGTCGGCGGTTATATGACGCGCGTCTTTGCCGGCGAGCGCACATTTCTCTCGGTCGTACTGCGGCCGGTCGAGGCGGCGATCTACTGGGCCGGCGGCGTCGACGAGAAACGTGAACAGCACTGGCTGACCTACACGGTCGCCATGCTGCTGTTTCATGTCGGCGGCTTCCTCATTCTCTATGTCTTGCTGCGCACGCAAGCGTCGCTGCCGTTCAATCCGGCCGAGCAGTCCAACGTCGCACCGGACCTCGCCTTCAATACGGCGATCAGCTTCATCACCAATACCAATTGGCAGAACTACGGCGGCGAGGGCACGATGTCGTACCTCACGCAGATGCTCGGCCTGACGCACCAGAACTTCCTGTCGGCGGCGACGGGCATCGTGCTGGCGGTCGCGCTGATCCGCGGCTTCGCCCGCGCCTCGGCCAAGACCGTCGGCAATTTCTGGGTCGATATCACCCGCTGCACACTCTACATCCTGCTGCCGGTCTGCATCGTCTACACATTGTTCCTGGTCTGGCAGGGCATGCCGCAGACGCTGGGCGCTTATGTCGACGCTACCACGCTGGAAGGCGCCAAACAGACCATCGCGGTCGGCCCGGTCGCCTCGCAGGTCGCGATCAAGATGCTCGGCACCAATGGCGGCGGCTTCTTCAACGCCAACGCCTCGCACCCGTTCGAGAACCCGACGGCGCTGTCGAACTTCATCCAGATGCTGTCGATCTTCGTGCTCGGCGCGGCGCTGACCAATGTGTTCGGCCGCATGGTCGGCAATCAGCGTCAAGGCTGGGCGATCCTCGCCGTCATGGGAATCCTGTTCATGGCCGGCGTCGCGGTCTGTTACTGGGCGGAAGCCAACGGCACCGCCACGCTCAATGCACTGGGTCTCACCGGCGG
This sequence comes from Pseudolabrys sp., assembly GCA_029945495.1. Classification (GTDB taxonomy): domain Bacteria; phylum Pseudomonadota; class Alphaproteobacteria; order Rhizobiales; family Xanthobacteraceae; genus Pseudolabrys. The sequence goes on from JAQSCR010000501.1 coordinate 10,025, forward strand.
CAACATGGAAGGCAAGGAAGTCCGCTTCGGTATCGTTGCTTCCGCGCTGTTTGCCGTCATCACCACGGCGGCGTCGTGCGGCGCGGTCAACGCCATGCATGACTCGTTCACCGCGCTTGGCGGCATGATCCCGCTGATCAATATCGAGCTCGGCGAAATCGTCATCGGCGGCGTCGGCGCCGGCCTCTACGGCATGCTGCTGTTCGTGATCCTGACGATCTTCGTCGCCGGGCTGATGGTCGGCCGCACGCCGGAATATGTCGGCAAGAAGATCGAGGCCAAAGAAGTCAAGATGGCGATGCTCGCCATCCTGATTCTGCCGCTGATGATCCTCGGCTGGACCGCGGTCGCGGTGGTCTATCCGACCGCGGTGGCCTCGATGGCCAATGCCGGACCGCACGGCTTCAGCGAGGCGCTCTACGCCTACAGCTCGCAGACCGGCAATAACGGCTCAGCCTTCGCGGGGCTCACCGGCAATATCTTCTTCTACAATGTCACCGGTGCCATCGCGATGTTTGTCGGGCGTTTCATGATGATCGTCCCGGCGATGGCGATTGCCGGCTCGCTCGCCGAAAAGAAGAGCGTCGCCGCTTCATCCGGCACCTTCCCGACCACCGGCGGCCTGTTCGTCGGCCTCACCGTCGGCGTCATCTTGGTCGTCGGCGGCCTCACATTCTTCCCCGCGCTCGCGCTCGGGCCGATCGTCGAGCATCTCGCGATGCTCGCCGGCACCGTGTTCTAAAC
>JAQSCR010000502.1:0-1567 GCA_029945495.1 Pseudolabrys sp.
CGCTACACGTCAGCGCCCCCTGTTACCGAATTTCCGAATACCTCGAGCTTAAATGAGCTTATGATCGTCGGCCCGATCACCGTCAGAAGCGCCTGCAGTCATCACTTCTGTCCAATCATGGGACGTCTTTGGATCGGCATCATGCCAAACCAGCATTCCAATCTGATTGGACTATCGAAATATGCGCGGCTCGCGGAATGGATCATGACACGGCCGCAAATTCAGGAAGAGGCGATTACGCAGGTGGCCGAGTTGCTGATGGAAAAGGTTAAGCCTGATGGTCTCGCCGTAGTCATGGAGGCCGACCACTTTTGCATGCACTTGCGTGGCGTGAAAGATGTCGCAGCCAAGATGGTGAACAGCGTCATGCGCGGCTCTCTCTTGAAAGACCCAACGCTGCGGCGTGAGTTTCTTTCACTTATCAATTTGAAGGATTAGAACCACGATGCTTGTCCGATGCCTCTATGCAAGCCAGGCCACATCGAAAATCGAACCTAAATTGCTCGATTCGATCCTGGACCAGTCTCGAAGGAATAATGTGCCGCGAGGCATTACGGGCATGCTTTGCGTGGCTGGAAATTCGTTTATTCAGCTTATTGAGGGCGGCCGTGATCCGGTATGCGAATTGCTAAAATCGATATTCCGTGACGATCGACATCGGGACGTACGCATACTGACCTACGGTGAAATCAGTGAGCGTCGCTTTCAAAGCTGGACGATGGGACAGGTCAATCTGGACGGCATTAATTCTTCCTTGTTGCTCAAATATTCAGAATCGGCGGACCTCAATCCGCTCAGTTGTTCTGGAGCAACTACTATGGCCCTGCTTAATGAACTGCTCGCAACCGGAGCGATCTCTGGCCGTGGGACCTGATCGCGAAAGCGCGCGGCGCGTTAGGCTCCAGTTCGTCATTGGCCGCGCCTTCCCACCCCGCGCTCAAGCATTGATAGCTTAGCATGACGACGATCCTCTGGTTCAGCCGTGACCTTCGGCTTTCGGACAATCCGGCATTGGCGGCGGCTGTCAGCAGAGGCCAGCCGATAATTCCCCTGTTCGTTCTCGATGACGAGGACGCCGGTCAACGGGCAGTAGGCGGCGCTTCGCGTTGGTGGCTTCACGGCTCCCTGGAGGCGCTTGGCGCCACACTTCGGCGCTGCGGCACGCAGCTGGTTATACGCCGCGGCAAAGCAGAAGCTGTGATTGACGAGATCATTAAGCAGACGGGCGCCACCGGCGTCTATTGGAATCGCCGCTATGAGCCGTGGGCGAAGGCAAGAAGTGAACATCTGAAGAAGCGGCTGACCGATCGTGGGCTCGAAGCCAAGAGCTTCAATTCGGCTCTCATCTGCGAACCGTGGACGCTCAAGACCCAAAGCGGCGATTTTTACCGTGTGTTCGCGCCGTTCTGGAAAGCGCTTAGATCCCGTGGTGTTGACGGCATCGCGCAGTCGCCACCTCAACAATTGCCGGCACCCGTTACATTCCCCGAAAGCGACGCCCTCTCCAATTGGGCATTACGCTCCAAGACGCCGGATTGGGCCGCCGGTTTTCGTATGCTTTGGACGC
>JAQSCR010000502.1:1577-10735 GCA_029945495.1 Pseudolabrys sp.
TCGACTGCGGAATTTCGCCGACGATGCGGCCCTCAGGTACCGGACAGGACGCAATTTTCCTGGACTTGCAGGAACATCGCGGCTGTCGCCACATCTTCATTTCGGCGAGATAGGACCTCGACAGATCTGGCGAACATGGACCGCATCCGGCTTGGCCCAGGGTGGCGGCGCGATTGGCAGCGACGCAGAGACTTTTCTTTCGGAAATCGCCTGGCGGGAATTCTACTACAATTTGCTGTTTCACTTCCCGACGCTGCCCTGCGAACCGCTTCGTCCAGAATTCAAGGATTTCCCTTGGCTTAACGACCCCGCCTCTCTCGGCGCGTGGCAGCAAGGTATGACCGGCTATCCCATTGTCGATGCCGGCATGCGCGAGCTTTGGACGACGGGCTGGATGCACAATCGCGTTCGCATGATTGTCGCCTCCTTCTTGATCAAGGATCTATTGGTGGATTGGCGGCGGGGACAATCTTGGTTCTGCGACACTCTGGTTGACGCGGACATGGCCAGCAATGCGGCGAGCTGGCAGTGGGTTGCGGGGTGCGGCGCCGACGCCGCACCTTATTTCAGGGTATTCAATCCCTCATTGCAGGGCGCGAAGTTCGATCCTGACGGCGCTTACGTTCGGCGTTGGGTCCCGGAGTTGAGCAAACTCCCCGATGCCTTGCTGCACGAACCATGGACGGCGCGTGCTGTCGACCTCTCGGATGCTGGCGTCCGCCTCGGACAGGATTATCCGATGCCGATCGTCAACCATGCCAACGCCAGACAAAGAGCACTTGATTCATTTCAGCAGATCAAAGCCAAGCAAGTATAAGCACAATCCAATGCGTAGCCCGCCTGCCCGGCCGTCACCAGAACCGGCTGCCCGGCACGCCTTTGAACGGACCGGCCTGGTCCGACGAAATCCACCCGCCATAGAAATTACCGGGTTGCGGCGTCACGCGCTCTCCGTCGACAAAGCAACCGTCGAACGGCCAGGCGTAAAACGCCATATGATCGCGCAACGATGCGAAGGCAGGATTGGGGTTGGGATAGCTCCAGGCGACATTGCTCGACGTTTCGCCTTTTACGATGACATCGAAATAGATCGCCTCGCCTTTCCATTCACAGAAAGAGCGATGGCTCGACGGCTTCAGGACCGACGGTGCGATATCACCCGGCGGAAAATAATAGCTGGGCGGGTGACTGGTTTCCAACGTACGCAAGCTATTTTGCGTGTCGGCAATAATGATATCCCGGTGTATGATCTTGAGATGGCGCCGGCTCGGTTGTGCGATCGCGGGCCGCGGATAGCACCAGACGCTCTCCTGTCCCGGGCCGATCGGATCGGGAGTTATCTTCATGACGACGCCTCCTCTATCAAGAGCGTCGATGTGTTACCCGATAGCGTGGGGCATCAAGCGTAAAATCAACGTGATCCGGCGCGCTCTTGATCAAGTCGGCGACGTATTGATCCAAATCGGGTGCGCAACCGTACACAACAAGCACTAATATATGCCGTCTCACATTCCACCGGTCCGCATGCCGCTAGAGCCGTCGCAAACGACTTTATATTTTGACGGTTCCTGCCCGCTTTGCCGGGCAGAAATCGGCTATTACCGACGCAAAAATCAAACCGGCAATCTTTGCTTTGTCGATGTCTCTCAAACGGACGCTGCAACACCGGCAGGAATGAGCCAAAAGCAAGTGATGGCGCGGTTCCATGTTCGCTCGAGCGATGGTCGTGTTCTCTCTGGCGCGGCGGCATTCGTCGAAGTTTGGACACGGCTCCCGCATTGGCGCTGGGCTGCGTGGGTTGCGTCTGTGCCGAGCGCGCTGGCCATCCTTGAGGTGGGCTACCGGATGTTTCTGCCGATCCGACCATATATCTCGCGGTTCGTTAAACGGTTTGCGAAACAAGACTTGAAACTGGATTTGCAGCGACAAACGAGCACCGAAGAGGCCAACACGGGTGAACGGCGAAACTGACCAACTTATGCAAAATTGACGCAGAGAGGCAGCGGCGTCCGTTGCCGAGTTCCACATTAAATATCTTCAGCCAAAATGAGACATGCATGACTTTCCAGAATACTGAAACCTTGCGTTCCGGACCGAACGAGCGCGGCCACTTCGGTGCGTTCGGTGGCCGCTTTGTGTCGGAAACGCTGATGCCGTTGCTTCTTGATTTGGAGCAAGCCTACGCCGACGCACGCGAGGATGCCGTGTTTCAGCAAGAAATGGATGGCTATCTCGCCAATTACATTGGCCGGCCTAGCCCATTGTATTTTGCAGAGCGAATTACGGAACACCTCAAGGGCGCCAAAATTTACTTCAAACGAGACGAACTTAATCACACTGGCGCCCACAAGGTGAACAATGTGCTTGGTCAGATCATGATTGCGCGGCGAATGGGCAAGAAGCGGATCATCGCCGAAACGGGCGCTGGCATGCACGGTGTCGCTACCGCCACGCTCTGCGCCCGTTTTGGACTTGAATGTATCGTCTATATGGGCTCGGTCGATGTGGAGCGGCAACAAGCTAACGTTCTTCGTATGAAGATGCTTGGCGCCAATGTTCGATCTGTTGAATCCGGCTCCCGTACGCTCAAGGACGCAATGAATGAGGCCCTGCGTGATTGGGTCACGAATGTGGAGGACACCTTCTATTGCATCGGTACGGTAGCCGGCCCACATCCATACCCAGTTATGGTTCGTGATTTCCAATGCGTTATCGGCAGGGAAACGCGGAATCAGATGATGCAGGCTGAAGGACGACTGCCTAATTCCTTGATCGCGTGTATTGGTGGCGGTTCCAACGCAATAGGCTTATTCCATCCATTTCTCGATGAACCACAAGTTGCAATGTATGGCGTTGAGGCGGCAGGTCACGGGCTGCGCAGCGGTTTGCACGCCGCTTCGATCGCAGAGGGTAGGCCCGGGATTCTGCATGGCAACCGTACTTACCTCCTAATGGATAGCGATGGACAGATCGAAGACGTGCACTCGATATCCGCAGGGCTAGACTATCCCGGCGTAGGTCCTGAGCACGCGTGGCTCAATTCGGTAGGCAGGGTTAAATATGTCTCCGCCACCGACAAAGAAGCCGTTTACGCGTTGCAACTTTGCTCCAGGCTAGAAGGGATCATCCCTGCGCTTGAGCCCGCGCACGCTATCGCTAAAGTAATCGAGATTGCTCCGAAACTTCCCCGAGATCATCTGATGGTAATCAACCTGTGCGGTCGAGGTGACAAGGACCTCACGAATATCGTCAGCTATCTCTCTGGCAGCAATTGATGATCAGGTGCCTCGCTCTTACCCGCGGACAATTCGGTGTTTGATGGGCAAGTGGGCGGCATCTTGAATTGGTATAAGGCAGCGAGGTCTAATAATTGGTCCACCTGAAAGTATGTCTTTGATATTATAAGGCGGAGTCAATGCTAAAAAAAACGCCGGCTCTGGAGGTGGTTGTCGCGAAGCTGCGCCAGGTTTCACCTCGAAACCGCCGAGGAGATCTCGTATTCCTTCATGATGCCATACCGAACACTTCGCGCGGCGAGAAAATGACTTTGAATCGGCAGAGCAATGTTGTCGGTTTGAGCGGCGCTTTTTTTGTGCAAGGCTACTTGCCCGAGGGATCCTCAGATGCGGCGGTTTGCAACCACAAAGTAGTAATCTTCCGAGCGCTTCCGATAGTCGTTAGAAAGCGCGTCCACCAACCCGCGCAAACGTTCTAGGGTGGCTGCGGTCTGCTCGTCCGGTTCCTTGCGTTCTTCAAGGCTGACCGCCGAACTGAGAAGCTGAAGCTGATTCCCGAGCTGGTGATGGACCTCCCGCACGAGCTTCTTGAGATCTTTCGTTCTATCTGCGACGGCGTCTTCAAGCTCGATCTGCCGCTCCTTCGGCGAGGGCATACCTTTGATATCCGGCAGAACCCAGGCGAAGGCCAGGGCCGTTGCAACTGATACGGCCGCGCAGAATAGTCCGACTGCAACTTTGATTTCCGGTACTTCGTAGCCGAACACGGCCGACCATGCGTGAACTAGGTGTGTCACGGCGCAGGCCGTGATGAACAGCACGAACAAGCGCCAGAGCCAGGGAAGTGGAATATCCCGCTGATGTCGCCGGAATACCACCGCCATGGTCACGGGAATGGCCAGGTATGCCGCCGCGATGGCGAGGTCCGCACCGATGGTGAGCAAAGCGACTGCCGAACTGGAAGTGCACAAGGCTAAGAGGATATCGAGCATCCGAGCACTCACCCTGATTTTAACGGTATCACCGGCATGACCGCGGTGCCTATACGTTTGCGATTCAGTGTTTGGATTTACCGCGTTTATAACATTTTTCAAGCTTGGCCGGCTTGTGCGCCATTAGAACATTGAAAATTGCTGAAGGTTCCAGGTCGCGGTCATTCACGCCGGGTCGATTGAATCGGCCCAGGCTATGTGCCGTTGGAGTTCCGGGCGTCCTAGACTACGCGGATGATCCCGGTTGCGAGCCCTCAGCAGCGCCGCCTTCCGCAGGCTAGTCGGCGGCAGGCTCTTCACGGTCGGATTGAAAATGGTGATGGCCTAAGGATTACAGCCCCCACATTGACCTGGGTCCGCGGCGGTATCGATTGTCGCCGATCGCTCGACCCGGTGGCCGCACGAGCGGCAGGTCAGCAGTTCGGCCACAACAACGCGTGTCGGCTCGCCGCACCAGGCGCACGGCAGCCCAGTGATCCGCTCTGTCACGTCGAACCCGGGATAGTCGCAGTTCGGACAGCGACTATGAAAACGCCTCACCAGATCGCGCGTCGCGCTTTCGATCGCAGCCATGCGGGTCGGATTTCGATGGGCGCGCATGTCGGTTTCGACAAAGGCCGCGCCGCAGATTCTGACGGCGTCCCGGACTGCCGCTTCGAGCGCGGCTGCGTCGGTGATGTTCTTATTCAGCATGAGGTCAGGAGCGGGCTGCTCGTCTTTGCAGCCCATCACAATCAATCCGTGTTCCGGAAACTTAGCTAGCTGCGCGAAAGCGAAGGCCTCATTTCGGTCGTGCGCGATAGCATGTCCAAAGTTAGTCTCCGGACTGGCGTCGTATCCTGTCAGTTCAAGGCCGCTTTCTCGATCGACCATCAAGACGAGTTCGCGTCCAAGCGGCAAAAACGGGATAGAGGGGTGTGGGCCGAAGCTTCCTTCGCTCGACAGGGCCACGCGCGCGAAAGGCGCGTATTCAAAGCCGGCTATTATCTTGGCTTTGGCTGCGTCGAGTTGGGAGCCGGTCCGTTCGACCTCACGACTGAAGGTGCCGAACCGGTCAGTATTGACGCCGATAGCTAGCTCGACGATCAGTCCCAATCCGTCTCGCAGGATCGGAGCCATGACCCGCTCCTTAGCGTGCATCGAGGTCAGCACCGCCACTGTGTTGTGATAGGGTTTTATCGCGGTGTGCGGCATCAGAAATGGTTTTTGTGCTTTTCTGTTTGAGTGAGCGGCTATCGCTTGCGTCACTGACGCTCAGACCGCCACCTGCAGCCGTGGGTGCGCCTCGTCTGCTCTGTGATAGTTTGTCGCTGTCCATTGAAGACCGCTGGCGTAGCGCCAGGCCATTCGGCCCTCCTTATCAAGGGCGAAGAGGTGCAGCCAGCCATTGTCGAAAAGTGCGCGCACGTTTTCGTGGCGGTTCAAGATCTCCGTCATGGCTTCGCGCGGTGCCTCGATGCAGACCGACAGTCGAAGCGGTTCGTGGGCGTACCGCTCACCGTCATGCACCGATTGCCAAGGAAGGCCAGCGCGCAAAAGACCGCCATTGCCCTCGACGACGCCAATGCCGCCGGTGACGTTATGCAATAGCTTGTTGCCGCCTCCGAACACCTCTGGCGCGACCGTCGATGCGTAGTATTGCAGGCTGATCCAACTCGCTACAACAACCGGAGCGGTTAGAATGAGTTCGAGTACGCTGAAGCTTTTGTCCTGCTGCCAATCGTAGTCATGCAGGAAAGCGCGGCCTTCGAGGCTCTTTCCGACCGTGCGGGTTCGCGGCGCGGCGATGAATGCCTTGCAGCCCGCGAGCGCCCATTCGGGGCGCGTCTCAGCCCAGTCTCGGCTCCGCCTTGGGACTGAGCTTTCCTGTCTGGCCCGTGGCAGCCGAAGAGCGCGCTCGGTCCGGGCAATCTTGCCAGCCGCGGAAAGCCAAATGTTCGTCTTCTCGATGTCCCCTTTGTGGGCGGGGGAGGGATAATCCTCGGTATAGAGAGTCACGAGATCTGTTGTCGTGTCGTGCAGAGCCGCGAGGAAAAGCGTGTCGGCCGGTATTTCGATGCCGTTCGGCGCAAGACCCGCTCTAACCTCGGGATCGTTCAAAAGCGCCGCCAACAGGCGGGCGTTGACTTCCCCCGAATAGCCCCCGCAGGCGCCGCAATGAAGACCGCTGGTGTGAGGATTGTTGACGACGCTGGCGCCGTGGCCTGCCAACAAGACCAGCCGAGCGAAACCCCTCGTCAACGACATGGCCCTAAGCACCGCCTCGGCGACCTTGGTCCGGGTCGCGAGATCAAGTTTAGGGTCGAGGCGTGGTGCTGGCTCGATCGGCGCCGGCGCGCCGCGGGGCCCGAGCGCATCGCTAAAAAGCTTGCCGACATAGATCGGGCCGGTCGCTTCGACGAAGGCGAATGAAGAAACGGCAGCGAGTTTAAACCGGCCCCACGCCCGCTTCGCCCGCGCCTTGAACCGGGCGGATTGTTCCTTCGTCGCGAGTTGGGGGCCGCCTGAGCGGGACCGGATTGCGGGATTGAGCAGCACTGGCAGCCGCCGTTCCTCGACATCCGAAGCAAAACGCCTGTGAGACGCGGTTAGGCCAAAGAAGCCCGCAAAGCCCAATGTTTGGATTTGAGGGTTCACGCTTTCGAAGGCACGGCGGAACACCTCCGAGCGAACGTCAATGCAGAAAGCGGCCTGCAGAATGGGGCGATCATGTGTCGCTCGCGTGGTGGCCTGTACGAGAGTCATCGCCAGCGCCCGCTGAGCCGAGCGCTCCGCTGCCTCCTGTAGGATGACGTCGATCACGAGATCGGACATCGCCTCAACAGCCAAGGCATGACTTGCACGAACGCTCGCCCATTTGTCGGCGATTGACGCGTAGTAGCGAATGAACAGGACCTCTTCCCAAATCAGCCGGATCGCAAGGAAGTCCGTTATCGTGTCATCCGCCCCGCCGGCGAGCTCTGCTTGCCAAAGTTTATAGCGGGCATACTGCGCCCAACCGCCCAGCGTCATGAGCATCTGGTGAAAGTAGGTCTCCATCTCATCTGCGCTAAGGCCAAGCCGGCCGGCGACTCGGACCGTGACATCGGCGGCGTATTCCGGCGCCTCTGATACGTGCAGTGCAAAGCCCGGAAGCCCGGCGATTTCCGGAGTCAGGTCTTGGGTGGCGACAGCGCGCCAAGCGGCGTAGGCGCTGATACCGCGCGGTGCCGCCCAGTGCGCCTGGCCCTCGTCGAAATAGCCAGCGGCCCAGGCGCCAAACCGCTCGGCCATCAAGCCCGGCCAGTCGATGCCAGACACCTCCGCGGCGAGGTCTGCGATCGTGGGTAGTGCGCTCAGCTTCGGAGAGTCCGAAGCAGCGGCGGTTTTCAGGGCGGCCAGATCAGCCGGCCTCAGGTGAGCAGGCGCATTCGTCCAAGCTTCTTTCAGATCCTCATCGGAAATCTCGCCGGCTGCAATTTTCTCCAGATACCAGCGCCGTGGCATGGTTACGGAAATGCCAGCAACTCGCGCCAGGCGCGCGCCAGCTTGTGCGAGGTTCTCACACGCCTGACCCAGGAAAGGATTGACGGCGACGCTCGACGCCAGAGGCCAGACCGGCGGAATGGCCCTAGACGCCCTGTCGGCCGCCGCTTCGAGAATCCGGAGATTGGTCAGCGTCGAGTGCAACGGATGTGACATTTTCAAAGCTCCAGACGGATCAAGACAGAGTTTTGGCGGACCAACCGCCAACTAGCCGGTCGAAGACCGCGTTGGCGTAGAACCCGTTCGAGAGGTGCACGCGCAGCCCCGCGGCGGCGGGGTGGTAGGCCCATAGCGGGAACATGGCCTGCACGATCGCGACCAAGCCGAAGCTGATGACTGCGAGCACGATCAGCGCCCATTCGAGCGGCCCCGGTGTCGGCGTGCTTGGCAAAACGCCCGCTGTAACCCAGGTCGCGGCCGTCTGAAGGGCGAAGTAGCTGACCGACGTTGCCACAGCGTAGAAAGCCGTGCGTCGGGTGAGCGCCTTGGGCGCCGCGTCGGCGAACCCCTGCGCCAGCATGTAGGCGACACCGAAGATCAGGATGGCGCCCAGCGCGATTGCCTGCGGCGACTTGTGCGTTAAGCCGAAGCCAACCCCCACCAGGACATAGACGGCGAGCGCCAACAGAAAGGCCCGGCCGACCGCGCCGACCTTAGGAATGGCGACCGGACCTGGCCTACGGATTACGGCAATCCTCTCCACAGCGCCGCCGGAGGAAAGGAAGGAGTGCGCTTTGTAGAGTGAGTGTGCCACAATGTGGAGCAGCGCTAGGGGAAACAGCGCCAGCCCGCACTCAAAGATCATGAAACCCATCTGCGCGACGGTAGACCAGGCAAGCGAGGTCTTCACCGCTGGCTGGGTCAGCATTACCAGGCTGCCGAACAGCGCCGTGAAGCCGCCGATCATGACGAGGATGGCGAGGACGCCTGGGGCGAGCAGCATCACATCGGCGAAGCGGATCAGAAGAAATCCACCCGCATTGATGACGCCTGCGTGGAGGAGCGCTGAAACCGGCGTAGGCGTTTCCATGACTTCCGTAAGCCAGCCATGGGTCGGAAACTGGGCCGACTTGAGCATCGCCGCGAGCGCCAACAGGCCGGCGGCCGCGACCGCAAGACTTCCGCCTTCCTCTACGCGAGCTGCGTTGAGGATTTCTCCGATATCCGGCGTGCGGTAGGCTGCAACGAGTAACCCGACTGCCCCAAGGAGCGCGGCGTCACCGAGGCGCGCTGTGATGAACTTCTTACGAGCGGCCCGCTGCGCAACGACCCTCTCCGGATAGAACAATAGGAGCCGATGCAAGAGTATACTGGTTGCGATCCAGGCGAGAACCAGTTGGAAAAGGTTGCCCGCGGTGACGAGGAAAAGCACTGATGCGAGTGTTAAGCAGAGCCATCCGGTGAA
>JAQSCR010000503.1:0-558 GCA_029945495.1 Pseudolabrys sp.
CACCGTCCGGGGAGCCGCCCGCCGGCGAGACGGAACGCCGCCGCAACCGCGGCAAGCGCCGCAAACCCAAAATGGAACCGGCGCCGCCAAATTAAGAGCGATGCCGTGGATGCAAGTAACGATTCCTCGTTTATAAGAGCCTGATGAAGATTGGGGCGCGGCGGATGAAGCAGGTTCAAACCGGTTCGGTGGCGGCAGCGGCGATGGCGGCAGCCTTCGTGGTTGTCCTGTCGATGCCGGCGCGCGCCGCCGACGTGACGCCGGCCGCCACCAGCCCGTCGATCCTGACGCCGGCGCCGTCCACCGAATGGACCGTCACCATCGGCGTCGAAGGGCGCGTGATGCCCAAATTCGAGGGTTCAGACAGCGCGATGTTCCGGCCGCTGCCGATCCTGCGCGTGCGCCGCGCCGACAAGCCCGATCAGTTCCGCGCGGCGCGCGACGGCCTCAGCGTGGCGATCCTCGATGTCGGCCAATTCAAGCTTGGCCCCACTGCCAGTTTTCGCTTCGGCCGCAAGGAAAGCGACGACAGCAGCCTGCGCGGCCTCGGCGATGTGA
>JAQSCR010000503.1:568-10717 GCA_029945495.1 Pseudolabrys sp.
TCGAGGCGGGCGCCTTCGCGGACTATTGGGCGGCCGACTGGCTGCGCACCAGGCTCGAAGTGCGCCAGGGATTTGGCGGCCATCACGGCGTTGTCGCCGACTTGAGCGCCGATCTGGTGTTCCCGGTGACGAAGCAACTGACCTTGTCGGGCGGCCCGCGCCTGACCGGCGGCACCGCCGCGTCGATGAGCCCGTATTTCAGCATCACGCCGGCGCAGTCGGCGCTGTCCGGTCTGCCGGTCTATGACGCGCGCGGCGGCCTGCGGTCCTATGGTCTCGGCACGCAGGCGACCTTTACTTTCAACCGGAATTGGGCGACCGCGATCTTCTTTGAATATGAGCGCCTCGCCGGCGATGCGGCCAACTCGCCGCTGGTGACGCTGCGCGGCTCGCGCAATCAAGTCCAGGTCGGTATCGACCTGACTTATTCTTTCAATGTTCCCGGGCTGTGGTAGTAGACAGTCCGCAAATCCTTGCCGAATTCCTTTCCAGTTCGAGTTTTCCAATCCCATGCGACTGATCCCTGTTTGCGCCGCGCTGCTTCTCCTGGCGGGCTGCGCCGAATCCACTCTCACGAAATCAAGCGACGTCTTTGGCGGTTCCGGCGGCGCGGCTTCGGCGCGGCCGAAGGTGATCGTGGTCACCGATTTCGCGATTTCGCCGGACGTGCTGGTGCTGGACCGCGGCTTCACCACGCGGCTGGAGCGCAAGATCGGCGCGTTCCCGACCTATGAGCGCAAGCAGCGCACGCTGGAACGGGTCAATGACGAGATCGTCGCGACCGTCGTCGCTACCTTGCGCGAGGCCGGCCTCGACGCGCAGCCCGGCAGCGAAGAGGGCCTGTCGCTGTCCGAAAGCACTGTGCTGGCCAGCGGCAAGCTGCGGCCGAGCGACGCGGCGGCAAAGAAAAATGAATACGGCATCGGCGGCGGCAAAGCCGGCGTCGTCGCCGACGTGACGCTGTCGAGCTTCTCCGGTTTTGGCAAACGCCAGTTGCTGGCGTTTAGCGCCGAGCCTTCCGGCGGCAAGCCGGCCGCTGGCAAGCAGGCGGCGCCCTTCAATGCGCTGGTGGCCGAAGCGCTCGCTTCCAACAAGGCCGCGCCGGAAAAACTCTCGGGCGATGTCGAAGCCGCCGCGCGCCGCATCGGCCGCGGCGTCGGCGATAAAATCGTCGCCTATGGCAAGACGCAAGGCTGGTTCAACGGCGGCGGCGAGGCGGCGGTTGCCGAAGCGGCGCCCGGCGCCGAGGAAAAGCCGGCCAGGCCCGCGGCTGCGACCCGCACGGCAGCGAAGCCCGAAGCCAAGCCCGAAGCTAAACCGGCAGCCAAGCCGCAAGTTAGGCCGAAGCCGAAGGCGGCGAAAAAGCCGGCGGAAGACGCCCCGGCGGATTCGGAAGACACCCCGGCCGCGGATTGAGCCTCTTCACCTCTCCCTGCGTGCGGGGCGGCGAAAAAAACCGGTTTGACAAGCCTATAGTCCTATGCTTATATTCCCGCTGTCCGATCCGCCGAGGGCGCTGTCATGAGGCGTCATGCAAGTGGGATCGCCTTGATTGGGCCGATATCGGGTAAACCCGACATCGGCGACGCGGTGCCTGCGGGCAGAGGGGTAACGCACCCCTTGCTCCCGGGCGGCGCCGGGATCCGCCCGGGGACACTAAGACCCCCCGCGAGGAGCTCGCTGATGGTGCGAAGCAGCCTAAGTCGGCTAGCCGCCAAAAGCGCGGCCCGGACGCCGGAAGACACCGCGATGGAGCGCCGCGGGGCGCAGCGTCCTTCGCCAAAGGACGCACGCACCGCAAGGTGCGATGTTTGATGTGGCGCCACGCGGCGCTCCATCCCCTCGGCTTGTCGAGGGAGCGGAAAAAAGGAAGCCGGCGCCCCCGCGCCGTAAACAACAGGGGTGATGACGCGCGCCTGCTCCCCGCCACCCTGAGGTGCGAGCGCGGAACGCGCGAGCCTCGAAGGGCGACGGCCCGAGAGACATCGGCCTCTCATCCTTCGAGGCTCGGCCTTCGGCCTCGCACCTCAGGATGACGGAGATAGATTGGCTGTTTGAAAATTGAATCGGGGCCGCGGCGACAAATTCAACTGTCGTCCCCGCGCAGGCGGGGACCCATACGCCGAGAACTTTCAATGAGGCAGCGCTTCAACCGGCTCGCTGACTCTTCTTTTACAAATCGCGGTGCGGAGGTTATGGGTCCCCGCCTTCGCGGGGACGACAAATCAGCGCCCTTCGCGTCTCGCCATGAACGCCAACCGCTCGAACAAATGCACGTCCTGCTCGTTCTTCAACAGCGCGCCGTGCAGCGGCGGGATCAGTTTCTTCGGGTCGCGCTCGCGCAAGGTTTCCGGGCTGATGTCCTCGACCATCAACAGCTTGAGCCAGTCCAAAAGCTCCGACGTCGACGGCTTCTTCTTCATGCCCGGCACGTCGCGGATCTCGTAGAACAGCTTCAGCGCTTCGCTCACCAGTCTTTGTTTGATGCCGGGGAAGTGCACGTCGATGATCGCGCTCATCGTGTCGGCATCGGGGAAGCGGATGTAGTGGAAGAAACAGCGGCGCAGGAACGCGTCCGGCAGTTCCTTCTCGTTGTTCGAGGTGATGATGACGATTGGGCGGCGCCTGGCCTTCACCGTTTCGCCGGTCTCGTAGACGAAGAACTCCATGCGATCGAGTTCGAGCAGCAGGTCGTTGGGAAACTCGATGTCGGCCTTGTCGATCTCGTCGATCAGCAGCACCGGCCGCTCGTCGGCGACGAAGGCGTCCCACAATTTGCCGCGCTTGATGTAGTTGCGGATGTCCTTGACGCGCTCGTCGCCGAGCTGGCTGTCGCGCAGGCGCGACACGGCATCGTATTCGTACAGGCCCTGCTGCGCCTTGGTGGTGGACTTGACGTGCCATTCCATCAACGTGCTGCCCAGCACCTTGGCGATTTCCAGCGCCAGCACGGTCTTGCCGGTGCCGGGTTCGCCCTTGACCAGCAAGGGCCGCTCGAGTGCGATGGCCGCATTGACCGCCACTTTGAGATCGTCGGTGGCCACATAAGCCTTGGTGCCGTCAAAACGCATGTATTTCCTCGCTATTTGCGGGCCGACACTAGGCATGAGGCCGGTCGCGGGCAAGCCGAATTCGTGAGCGCCGGGAGCGGGTTGCTCGCACAAGCGTGATGGCAAGTTGAGTGGCTATTCTGGGCAGAGCCTATATTTGAGAGCTTAGGGAAACGGGAGGATCGCATGCGCCGTCTGTTCGTGGGTCTGGCCTTGTTGTTCGCATTGGCCGCGCCTGTCGCCGCGCAAGAAAAGGCCGTGGCGACCTTCGCCGGCGGTTGCTTCTGGTGCACCGAGAGCGATTTCGATCATGTGCCGGGCGTGCTGTCGACGGTGTCCGGCTATACTGGCGGCAAGGTGCCCAATCCCGGCTACGAGCGCGTTTCGGCCGGCGGCACCGGCCACGCCGAGGCGGTCGAAGTGACCTACGATCCGGCCAAGGTCTCGTATCAGCAGTTGCTCGACTTCTATTGGCGCAGCATCGACCCGACCGTGAAGGATGCGCAGTTCTGCGATCACGGCAGCCAGTATCGCACCGCGATCTTTGTGCGCAGCGAGGAGGAGCGCAAGCTCGCCGAGGAGTCGAAGAAAAAGGTCGAAGCCGAATTGAAAAAGCCGATCTACACTGAGATCGCCGCCGCCGGGCCGTTCTACGCGGCCGAGGAGTATCACCAGGATTTCTATAAGAAGAACCCGACCAAGTATAAATTCTACCGCTGGAACTGCGGCCGCGATCAGCGGCTGGAACAGATTTGGGGCCCGAAAAAGGGAGAAGGTTGATATGATCGCCAACAGGATCAGCCGCCGTGGCCTGTTAACCGCCGGGGTGGCGCTCGGCGCGCTCGCGGCTTTCAATCCGTTTCGCAGCAGAGGAGCCAGGGCTGCGGCCTTGGCAGCAACAATGACAACAGCAAACGACACCACCGTCGACTTCAAGAAACTGTCCATCACCGAATGGCAGAAGCGGCTGACGCCGGAGCAGTTCTATGTGCTGCGCAAGCACGGCACCGAGCGCGCCGGCACGTCGCCGCTCAACAAGGAAAAGCGCAAGGGCACTTTCGCCTGCGCCGCCTGCGACCAGGCGCTGTTTTCGTCCGACACCAAGTTCGAAAGCGGCACCGGCTGGCCGAGTTTCTGGCAGCCGTTGCCGAAGGCGGTCGGCGAAACCTCCGACCGGTCGTTCTTCATGACCCGCACCGAGGTGCATTGCAGCCGCTGCGACGGCCATCTCGGCCACGTCTTCAACGACGGCCCGAAGCCGACGGGACTGCGCTACTGCATGAACGGCGTGGCGATGAAGTTCGAGCCGGCGGCAGCATCTGCGACCTGATACCTTGCGGCCACTCAAGCAAAAACAAAAAGAAGCAACAGGAAGCAAAGAGAAGGATGACCGGAACTATGTCCAGCACTGACACGATCGACTTCCATTCGCTTTCCGACGCCGATTGGAAGAAGCGCCTGACGCCTGAGCAGTACCAGGTGCTGCGTCACCACGGCACCGAGCAGCCCGGTTCCTGCGCGCTGAACTTCGAGAAGCGCGCCGGCACCTTCTCATGTGTCGGCTGCGGCCAGCCTTTGTTCAAGTCAGGCGAGAAATTCGAGAGCGGCACCGGCTGGCCGAGTTTCACCGACCCGCTGCCGGGCTCGGTCGAGGACACCGTCGACAATTCGCATGGCATGACCCGCACCGAGGTGCATTGCAGCCGTTGCGGTGGCCACCTCGGCCACGTCTTCCCCGACGGCCCGCCGCCGACCGGCCTGCGCTATTGCATGAACGGCGTGGCGATGAAGTTCGAGCCGGCGGCAGGCTAGGTCCCGGCGCTCCCGGCAGTTTCTGCCGGGCAACGGCAGAATCAGTACGTCGCGGCGGTCCCTCAGGGCCGCCGCTTTTCTTTAAAACATTGAAATAACTTAATTATTTTCGTGGCACGGCGATTGCGGAGCTCTCCCCGGGATCGTGTGTGCCAGGCGCCATTCGGGCGCCGCGCAAGCGACAGCGGAGAATTGTCATGGGTATTTTTGGCGCGCTCACCACGGCGGTGTCCGGTATGCGAGCGCAGGCTTTTGCGCTCGAAAACATCTCCGGCAACATCGCCAACTCGCAGACGACCGGGTTCAAGCGAACCGACACTAGTTTCCAGGATCTGATCCAGGACAACATCCCGTCCAAGCAGCAGGCCGGCAATGTGGTCGCCAACGCGCGATCAACCAATACCGTCCAAGGCAATGTGCAGAGCGCCGCGGTTTCGACCTATATGGCGATCAACGGCGCCGGCTTCTTCGTGGTGGAAAAGCCCGCCAGCTTCTCCGACGGCAGGCCGACCTTCAGCGGCGTCGACAACTACACCCGCCGCGGCGACTTCGGCCTCGACCAGAACGGCTATCTGGTCAACGGCGCCGGCTACTACCTCATGGGCATTCGGGTCGATTCGACCACCGGCAACCTGACCGGCAGCGTGCCGACCATGCTGCAATTCCAGAACGGCTTCCTGCCGGCGCAGCAGACCTCCGAAATCGACTACCGCGCCAATCTTGCGAACTATCCTAAGACAGTCGATTCCAACCCCGCCGTGCCGGGATCGGAACTGCTCAACCCGTCGAATTTCACGGCGAACCCAGTCAATGGCGCGCCCGCCGTCGCTAAGCTTACAGGCAGCGGCGCCGGCATTTTGCCGGACGCGGCGGCGGTGCTAACGGCCTCGACCGACCTGACGGCGCTATCCGCCAATGCCGGCAATCTGGTGATTAACGGCACCCCAATTGCGATCGCTGCCGCCGATAACGCAGCCGCGGTGAAAACTAAAATTAACCTGCAGACCGGCACCACAAACGTCGCGGCGAGCCTCGACGCGTCGAACCATCTCGTCCTCACCGGCACCGACGCCAAGACCAATATCCAGATCGGCGGCGCCAGCACGCTGGCCGTGCTGACCGACCTCGGCGTTTCGGTCGGCACGACCAATGCCACCAACATCGTCACGCAGGGCAAGGCGGCCAACGGTCAGACCTTGACCTTTGCCGTCGGCGCCAATGCTCCGCTGACAATCACCTTCGGCGCCGGCAACGTGATGACCTTGGCCGACTTGAACATCGCGCTCGGCGGCCTTGTCGGCGGTATCGCATCCGCCAACGCCTCGACCGGCGATATCACCGTCACGTCGTCGACGACCACCGACACCATCACCGTCGGCGGCACCGCGACCGCGCGCAACTTTGGCATTCGGACTGCGTCCGCGCTGCCGTCCAACAACACCGTGGTGGGACAGGACGTCACTTCGTTCCTCAACGAAAGCGTTTCCGGCGGCGCGGTCACCGCCTACGACACGTCGGGTTCGGCCGTGAACGTTCAAATCCGCTGGGCCAAGGTCGACTCGTCGTCGCTCGGTGGCGGGCATGCCGACAAGTGGAACATGTTCTATCAGACCAATTCGAGCGCCACCGGCTCGCAGGCGGCCTGGCAGAACGTCGGTACCGACTACACCTTCACCGCCAACGGCAAGCTCAGCCCGGCGGTCAATTCGATCGTCCTGACCAATGTCGTGGTCGACGGCGTCTCGTTGGGCGACGTTCGCATGGTGCACAGCACCGACGGCATCACCCAATATGCCGACTCCAATGGCACCGTCCAGGTCAACCAGATGCAGCAGAATGGCTACGCCGCAGGCCAACTGCTATCGGTGGCGGTGAACGACAAGGGCCGCATCGCCGGCACCTATTCGAACGGCCGCACCGTCGACCTTGCCGAAATCACGCTCGCCAACTTTTCCGGCGCGAACAGTCTCAAAAAAGCCGACGGCGGTGCCTTCGCGGCGACTGCAGAGTCGGGTACGGCGACTTATGGCGCGGCCGGAAAAATCGCTGGCTCTTCCCTTGAGGGCTCGAACACCGATATTGCCGACGAGTTCACCAAGCTGATTGTCACGCAGCAGGCCTATTCGGCCAATACCAAGGTTATCACCACTGCCAACACGATGGTTCAGGATCTCCTGAACATGCTGCGATAGGACGACGCGGTTCGCGCCTGCCATAGAAAGAACAGTAGCCGGCCATGGGTCTGTCTCAGGCACTCATCTCAGCGATTTCGGGGCTGAACGCCAACCAGTCCTCGCTGGCGCTGGTGTCGGCCAATGTCGCCAATGCCGGTACCGCAGGCTATGTCCGCAAGACCTCGAACCTGGTCGCGGTCGCCGGCAGCGGTACAGCGATCAGCGTCCGCGTCGCCAATGTGCAACGCGAACTCGATTCATACGTGCAGCGGCAGTTGCGCGTCGAGAATTCCGGCGCCAGTTACGCTACGACGCGTTCACAGATGCTGAATCAGTTGCAGGGCGTTTACGGCCAGCCCGGCTCGAACGCCGCGCTCGAGACGGTGTTCAACAATTTCACGTCGTCGCTGCAGGCCCTGACCAGCAGTCCCGACGATGCCGCGGCGCGATCCTCCGTGATCAGCAACGGCCAACTGCTGACGCAACAACTCAACAGCATGACCACCAGCATTCAGGGCTTGCGCGAGAATGCCGAACTGGGGATTTCCGACGCGGTATCCCAGGTGAATGACGCGCTGTCGCATATCGCGCAGCTCAATACCCAACTCGAGTCGACGACAACGATCGACGCCTCCGCCGCCAACATGCTGGACCAACGCGATAGCTATATCGACAAGCTGTCGAAGCTGATGGACATCAACGTCATCAAGGGCGATCAGGGCCAACTGACGGTCTATACCAATAGCGGCATTCAGCTGGTGAGCGACAAGGCCGGGAAAATCAGTTTCGACCCGCAAGGTACGATGTCGGCGACCACCCAATGGAGCGCCGACCCGACCGTGCGCCAGGTCGGCACGCTGACGCTCACCACCGCCAATGGCAGCAATGTCGATTTGATCCAGTCGCACGCCATTCGCTCCGGCTCGATCGCGGCCTATCTCCAGTTGCGCGACCGGGATCTGGTGCAGGCGCAGAGCCAGATCGATGCGCTCGCCGCCGCCATGTCGAGCAGCCTCTCCGACAAGACAACGGCCGGCGTCGCCGCGACGTCCGGTGCGCAGAGCGGCTTCGATCTCGATATTAGCGGGCTTTCGACCGGCAACAAGATCACCGTCAACTATACCGACTCGCTGACCAATACGGTTCATACAATTACCTTGATGCGCGTCGACGATCCTTCGGTGTTGCCGTTGTCCGACAGCGTGACCGCGGCTTCGAACGACAAGGTCTACGGCATCGACTTTTCCGGCGGCATGACCTCGGTGTATGGCCAGATTGCCAATGCCGTCGGCTCGACCGGAATGGTGGCCTCGAACACGGCCGGCACCACGCTGCGCATTCTCAATGACGGCGCCGGCAACGCCGTCACGGTGAATTCGGTGACGAAAACCGCGACGATGACGTCATTGCTGAGCGGCAGCAGTGAGTTGCCGTTCTTCACAGACGGCACCAGCATCTTCAGCGGCGCGATCGGCGCCGCCGGCTCCCAGAGCGTCGGCCTGGCCGGACGCATCACCGTCAACGGCAATTTGATCAACGATCCCTCGAAGCTCATCGGCTACTCCGCTTCGGTTGCCAATGGCGACAGCACGCGACCCGATTTCCTTTACAATCAGCTGACCGCCGCGTCGCAGACATATTCGCCCGCCACCGGCGTTGGCAGCACCAATTCGCCGTTCGTCGGGTCGATCAGCACCTTTCTCCGTCAGGTGGTCAGCGTGCAGGGCCAGACGGCCGATGCCGCGGCAAGCCTGAAACAAGGCCAGGATGTCGTGCAGTCGTCGTTGCTGCAGCGCTTCGACGCCGCCGCCGGCGTCAATATCGACGAGGAAATGGCCAATCTTCTGTCGTTGCAAAATTCCTATGCGGCCAATGCGCGCGTTCTGTCGGCGGTCAAAGACATGATCGACACTTTGATGAAGTTGTGAGGACGGCATGACGATATCATCGATCGGCGGCAAACCGGCGACGGCGATCCAATCGCTTGTCGATCTGCGCAACACGCTCGACGACCTGCAGCGCCAGCTCAGCACCGGCAAGAAGGCGGTGACCTATGCCGGGCTCGGCGTCGATCGCGGCGTTACGGTCGGGCTCCGCTCGCAATTGTCCGCCATCACCAGTTACGACGCCACCGCCGATCAGGTGCAGACCCGCATCAACGTGGCGCAGACCTCGCTCGGCCGGATTTCCGATCTCGGCAGTTCCGTGAAAACCGCGATGATGCAGGGCAGCTACGGCACCGGCGCGATCGGCGCCAATACGGCGCAGTCGACCGCGCAGTTCTCGCTCGACGAAGTGCTGGGCCTGCTCAACACCCAGGCTGGCGATCATTACCTGTTTTCCGGGCGGGCCACCGACCAGCCGGCGGTCGAAACCTACGACCGTATTCTCAACGGCAACGGCGCCCAGGCCGGCCTCAAGCAGATCATTTCCGAGCGCAGCCAGGCCGATATCGGCACCAGCGGTCTGGGCCGGCTGACGGTCACCTCGCCGACCGCGACATCGGTCTCGGTGGCGGAGGATGCGGTGTCGCCGTTCGGCTTCAAGCTGGCGTCGATTTCGTCATCGCTGACCAACGCGACCGTCAGCGGTCCGACCGGTTCGCCGCCGGCGGTCTCGGTCGACATGAGCGGCGGCATTCCCAACGTTGGCGACAGCTTGACGATGCGCTTCAACATGCCGGACGGGACGACCGAAAACCTGACCATGACGGCAACCGCGACGGCGCCGCCCGGCGCCAATCAGTTTCTGATCGGCGCCGACGGCACCGCCACCGCCGCCAATCTGAGCACGGCGATCACCGCCTCGCTCGGCACGCTCGCCGCCACCTCGCTGACGGCGGCCTCGGCGGTGCAGGCATCGAATGAATTCTTCAGCGCCGACTCTAGCACGCCGCCGCCGCGCGTGACCGGGCCGGCCTTCGGTTCCGCCACCGCCATGACGACCGGCAGCGCGGCCGATACGGTGATCTGGTACACCGGCGAAACCGGCACCGATTCCGCGCGCTCCACGGCGACCGCGCGGATTGATCCGACGCTCGCCGTCGGCTACGGCGTGCGCGGCAACGACCCAGGCTTGCGCACGAGCGTGCACACCCGGGCGACGCTCGCGGC
>JAQSCR010000504.1 GCA_029945495.1 Pseudolabrys sp.
GATCGCCCGCCGGTTCGCTAACAATCGAAATTGGCGGAGAGGGAGGGATTCGAACGCCTCCTTCCGCTCGAAGCTAAGTCGCTTAATTAGCGCGGACTTAGTTGAGGGTTAACGTTTTCTGACATGCAGATAAGAGCAGGCAATATTAACTAGGTGAAGCTAAAAACAGATTTTTTGGCAACCTTCTGGCAACCTAAACGGATCACGTCGCGCATTCGTTGGCGCGATGACCGGCATTGCCCAAGGTGCCGTGTGAAACCTAAAAACCAAAAAAAAGAAGTATCGAAAATGCGAACACTGCGGCCGCCGCTTTTGCGCCGACCCACGGGTGCGCAAGCGCCAGCGCTATTGCTCGCGGCCGACCTGCATCAAGGCCAGCCGGGGAGCGGCCCAGAAGAAATGGCTCCGCAAGGCCGCGAACCGGGATCATTTCAAGGGTGGCGAAAACCATCTTCGGGTGCAGGATTGGCGGAGCATAAACCCCGGTTATTGGCGGAAGAAGACCCGTCTCGGCCGGTATATTCTGCGAGGCAAACTTGCCGAGATAGTGCGGGAATTTGCGTTACAAGATATGATGGACACGCAATTTCTCCTCCTAGCGGGCCTCGTATCTCATCTCACCGGCGTTGCGTTACAAGATGAGATAGCCTCGGAGATTCGCCGACTTATCCTTCTGGGGCATGGTATCCTTAACGAGACTGCCCAAGCGCCTGCTGCGTCCCGCGAAAGCGGGCAAAAACCGTAAGCACGGCGAGTGACCGGGTGATCTCAAATGGACGCCCAGACCCAGTTACCACTGCCGCCCGCGACCGGGCACAACCTAATCCCGGTCGCGGCTTACGTGCGAATGTCCACGGAGCACCAGCAGTATTCGACAGAGAACCAACTCGACCGCGTGAAGGAATACGCCGCCCGGCGCGGGATGGAGATTGTCCGGGTGTTCGCCGATGAGGGCAAAAGCGGACTCAGCATGAAAGGCCGCGATAGTCTGCGCCGGATGATTGCAGAGGTGGAGGCAGGCAAAACCGAATTTAAGGCCATCTTGGCTTATGATGTCAGCCGGTGGGGCCGGTTCCAGGACGCCGACGAGAGCGGTTACTATGAATATATGTGCAAACGCGCCGGCATCGCCGTCCATTATTGCGCGGAGCAATTTGAGAACGACGGTAGCCCGACATCGAACATCATCAAAAGCGTCAAACGCTCGATGGCAGGCGAATACAGTCGGGAACTTTCGACCAAGGTATTCCAGGGCGCTTGCCGGCTTATTCAGATGGGGTTCAAACAGGGCGGCTCTGCCGGGTTCGGATTGCGCCGGATGCTCATTGACCAAGCCGGCCAGCCGAAGGGTGAGCTCAAGTTTGGCGAGCAAAAGAGCCTCCAGACCGACCGGGTGGTGCTGGTGCCCGGTCCGGAGGAGGAGCAAGAAATCGTCCGTGAGATCTACCGGGCTTTTCTCGACGGGAAAACCGAACGTGAAATCGCAGATGCCCTCAATGAGAAGAAAATCCTCACCGACCTCGGCCGGGCATGGACTCGTGGCACAATCCATCAAATCCTCACCAACGAGAAATACATCGGCAACAGCGTGTATCACCGCACTTCATTCAAATTGAAGCGCAAGCACATCCTGAATCCCCCGGAGATGTGGATTCGGTCGGACAAGGCATTCCCAGCGGTAGTCGATCCGGCGCTATTCGCGCAGGCGCAGGTCGCCATTCTGGCACGAGCCAAACGCTATTCTGACGAGGAGATGCTGACCGCATTGAAAGACCTATGGACACGGCACGGGCGGGTTTCAGGACTGCTGATCGACGAGCAGGACAGTATGCCATCGAGTGCCGCATTCCGGCACCGCTTCGGCAGTCTGGTTCGAGCCTACCAGTTGGTCGGCTACACACCTCGGACGGATTACGCCTTTCTGGAGATCAACCGCTACCTCCGCGGCCGGCATCCGGAGATCGTGCAGGAAGTGATTACGCGGCTCGCCGGGATCGGCGTGTCGGTCGAGCGCGACCCCAAGACCGAATTGCTGGTGCTGGATCACGAGCTGACGGTTTCTCTAGTGCTGTCCCGCTGTTTGCGCACGGAGGCCGGTTCTTCCCGCTGGATGCTCCGTTTTGAAGAGGGCCTCAAGCCGGACCTGACGATTGCCGTTCGTATGGATGAGACCAACGAGCGCATAAAGGATTACTACCTCCTCCCCGCCATCGACCTCACTGAGGCCAAGATGCGATTGGGAGAAAACAATCATGCCATGCTTGATGCGTATCGCTTCGATGATTTGGAATTCTTCTTCGAGATGGCCGAACGGATTTCAGTGGAGGATGCCGCATGAAAGAAGCCGACGAATCACAGGTCCGACTGATTCCAGTAGATAAAATCCGGGTCATTAACCCACGAGTGCGGGACCCGAAGAAGTTCGAGAAAATCGTGGAAAACATCGCCGCGCTCGGGCTCAAAAAACCCATTACGGTTACGGCTGGCATCCCCGGTGAGGATGGCGCTGAAACGTTCGACCTCGTGTGCGGCCAAGGACGGCTGGAGGCGTTCAAGGCTCTCGGTCAAACGGAGATTCCCGCTCTCGTGCGCGGCCTTTCTAAAACAGACGGCCTGCTCGCCAGCCTGATCGAAAACATCGCGCGACGACGGGTGCGCACTCTGGACCAAGTGAAGATGATCCAGTGGATGAAGGAACAGGGGCACAGTCACGGCGACATCGCCGCCCGCACCGGTCTCGGCGAGGAATACGTGAAGGACATCCTCAACTTGCTCCGCACCGGAGAGGAACGGCTCTTGGAGGCGGTGCTCCACGGCAAGATTCCGATCACGATTGCCATTGGTATCGCGGGGACATCCGACGAACACTCCCAGCGCCTCCTTGTGGAGACCTATGACCGGGGTGACTTGAACCAGAAAACTCTTTCGGCCTTCAAGCGGATCGTCGATCAACGTCGATATTTTGGAAAAGGTTACGGCCCGCGCAAGAGTCGCGGTCCTGGTCGCACCACGGCCGAAAGTCTGGTCAGAGCCTATAAATTGGAGAGCCAGCGCCAGAAAATCATGGTGAAGAAGGCCAAGCTTTGTGAGGTGCGCTTGTTGTCCGTGTCGGCGGCGGTCACGGTGTTGGTCGCGGACGAGGATTACGTGAATCTGCTTCGGGCCGAAGATTTGGGCACCATGCCAAAATTCTTGGCGGAACGCGCGAGGCAGACGCGATGAAGACCGTAGTTCATGCGGCCTTTGACCTAGCCGGGGTCACGCTCCCGCTCACGTCCATCCATCCGATCCGGCAGGTTAAACCGTCCGACCATGCCTTCGGCAAATATAAGGCCGTGGTGTCCTCAATCCGGGAGGTAGGCGTGATTGAGCCGTTGATCGTGCATCCGCAGCGAGGCTCACGCGGCACCTACCTGCTGCTCGATGGACACATGCGGCTGAAGGCCCTCCAGGAGCTGGGCCGCACCGAGGCGTTCTGTCTGATAGCCAAAGACGACGATGCCTTTACCTACAATGACAAGGTCAGTCGCCTTTCACTGATTCAGGAGCACGCCATGATTGTGCGGGCCATCGACCAGGGTGTCACTGCCGACCAGATTTCGAAGGCGCTTAGCATCGACATCGCCAAGGTCAGATCGAGTCTCAACCTGCTCGACGGAATTGATGCCGATGCGGTCGAGCTTTTGAAGGATAAGCCGATCACGGCTTCGTCATTGAGACTATACCGCAAGGCGAAGCCCATGCGTCAGGTCGATATGGCCCACCTCATGGTCAGCGGAAACAACTACACCTGGGCGTATGCTGAGGCGCTCATCATCGGGACCCCAGCCGACCAGCTTGTCGGCAGCGCCAAGCGGAAGGAAACGCATGGCATTTCTGAAGAGGAGATTTCCCGGATGGAAAAAGAAATGGAGGTGTTGGAACGGGACTACCGACTTTATCAGGACCAGTTCGGCGAAAATTCGCTGCACCTGAACACGATCCAGCGTTACGTCAAACGCCTGCTCGAAAACACCAAGATCAAGCGATTTCTCGGCACTCGCTATCCTGAATTATTGGAGGAATTTCAGGAGTTGGCGGCAATCGAGGCACTGTAACCCGTTCCCTCTTCCATCCGGGAATACGCACACGTTCAGTCCAACGGGTTGGCGCCCAGAAGCCGTAACGTCCAAAGCCGCCAGAGGCGAATATGGGCATGAGGCCGCGAGGCTTGGTGAAATATCGTTCTTTTTTGTCCGAACAGCTCTTGCGGCCCTGCCTTGGCTGCGCTGTGCTAACGGCTTAACCTATCTATGCCCTGGATCGCCCCCTCCGAAAAATACGGCGCCAACAAGGCGTTCGAAAAATGCCTCATAGCTCCTGCTGACCAGCTCCAGGCCAGCGTCGGCCTTACCGGTCTCGACACTTAAAGAAATGAAAAAAGGAACGAAGAAGGCAGAAACCGGCGGCGTATCGGAGCTTCTCAAGGAGCTTTGGAATGCAGCGGTCGCGCTGCGCGGCAATATTGAGCCCGCGGACTACAAGCGATACGTGCTGCCGCTGGTCTTTTTGCGGTTCCTCTCCCTCCGCTTTGAGCAGCGCCGGTCGGAGATCGATACGGCCATCGCCGACCCGAAGAGCGATCTTTACACTCAAAACGAGCAGACGGCATGGGAGTTTCGCGAAGACCCCGACCTCTACCTCAGCAAGCAAGTCTTCCTCGTGCCCGAGCCGGCGCGTTGGGAAAACATCATCAAGATCGCCCGCGCCGACGATGTGAAAATCCAGTTGGATAACCTGCTCGCGCTCCTCGAAAAAACGTTCCCGAAACTGAAGGGTCTGCTCCCGCCCATCTACGCCGGGTCGAACCTCGACAAGGAAAACATCGCCGGGCTCATCAATCTTTTCTCCAAGGACATCTTCCGTTTCGAGGCCGGCGGTATCGACCAGCTCGGCCGCGTTTACGAATACTTCATCGGCGAGTTCGCCTCGTCCGAGGGCAAGCGCGGTGGCGAATACTTCACGCCGGAGAGCATCGTGAAGCTTCTTGTCGCCATGCTGGAGCCCACCGAGGGCAAGGTATTCGACCCGTGCTGCGGCTCCGGTGGCATGTTCGTGCAGAGCGATCACTTTGCCCAGCACAGCGGCAAGCTCTCATTTTGCGGTGTGGAGACGAAGGATTTTACCTACCGGCTCTGCCGCCTCAACCTCTTCATCCACGGGCTCGATGGCGACATCCGCCTCGGCAGTTCCTACGAGAATCGCGAACACGCCGATCTGAAGGCTAACTACATCCTCGCCAACCCGCCGTTCAACGACGGCGCGAAGGGCGAGAAGGGCTGGGGCGCAGATCGCATCGATCCCAAGGACGCTCGCTTGCGCCTGCCGGGCACCACTGAACCCCTGCCGCTTACGGCCCGCAACGCGAACACTCTTTGGATGCTCCACTTTCTCTCGCACTTGCAGGATCCCACTGCGCGCGAGCCGGGGGGCACCGCTGGTTTCGTCATGGCCACGGGCGAACTGTCGAACAACGAAATCGGCCGCCTTGCCGTCCGCCGCGCGATGGTTGAAGCCGGGCTTGTCGATTGCGTCGTCACCCTCACGGGTCAACTCTTCGCCAACACGCAGATTCCCTGCGCGCTCTGGTTCCTGAGCAAAAACCGGGGCGGCGGACACGGATTCCGGTCCCGAAAAGGCGAGGTTCTTTTCATCCATGCAAAGACCTTGGGAACGCTGATCCCTGGCTCGCGCAAACAGAAGCAACTCACCGCTGAAGAACTCGAGCGCATCGCCAGTATCTATCGGCAGTTTCGGAAGACCGGCACCCCCGTGGCCGAGCTGGGATTCTGCGCTGTCGCCGGCATAGAACAAATTCGCGAGTTCGGCTACGCACTCACGCCCGGTCGCTACGTAGGGGCGAGCGACGACGGCGAGGAAGATGAGTCATTCGAGGAGCGGTTTCCTCATCTGAAATCAACGCTGCTGGGCCAACTCAACGCTGCGCGAGAAATGGATACAGTCGTTCGCGCAGCGCTAGAATCAATTTCAGAATAAACCCCATGCGCACCGTTTCGTTCCAGACTCTTATCGACGAAGGCGTGTTGCAGATTGGTGACGGACATCGCGCCAAGCTTGAAGAACTCGGCGGCTCTGGGCTCCCATTCCTTCGGTCTGAATTCGTGGATGACCGGCATATCGCTTTCGACGACGCAGAGTGCTTTCGCGAAGAACTCACGCCGAAGCTGAAAACCAAACTATCACGTCCAGGCGATACGGTCATTACGACCAAGGGGAACAGCACTGGGCGGGCGGCTTACGTTCGACAGGAGTCGCGGACTTTTGTCTATTCTCCACACCTGAGCTTCTGGCGCTCACTCGACGACGGTAAGTTGCATTCAGGATTTCTACGGGAATGGGCTCATAGCCCAGAGTTCATCGACCAGCTTAACGGAATGAAAGATTCCACGGACATGGCTCCGTATTTGAGCCTCACTGATCAACGGCGACTTCGCATTACCGTTCTTGAGCCAAACGAGCAACTTGCGGCAGCACGCCTGCTCGGGACGCTGGATGATAAAATCGAGCTAAACCGGCAAATGAATCGGACGCTGGAGGAGTTAGCGGCAGTCACTTTCCGTTCGTGGTTCGTGGATTTCGACCCTGTGGTAGCGAAAGCCGCTGGTCGCGCCCCGCTAGGACTCGCTCCCAAAGTCGCCGGCCTCTTCTCGTCAACATTTACCGATTCGAAACTCGGCCCCATCCCACTCGGTTGGCAAGTCGGAAGCATAGATGAACTTTGCAAGAAAATCGAGAGCGGCGGCACCCCGGCTCGCAACAGACCTGAATTCTGGAGTGAAAATGAAATACCGTGGTTTAAGACCGGCGAGTTGTTTGATTGCCCACTCATTTCCTCTGAAGAAACAATTTCGCAAGCTGGGTTAAGGGATTCGGCATGCAAATTATGGAAACCGGGGACGGTCCTCTTCGCCCTTTATGCATCACCTACATTAGGAAGGTTGGGTGTTCTTGAAGTTGATGGAACCGCAAACCAGGCATGTGCCGCGTTGGTTCCAAAAGATAACGTGGGAATTCAATTTGTGTTTTTTACGCTGCAAAATGCGCGCGAAGATTTGCAGCGAGTTTCCGCAGGTGCGGCGCAACAGAACATTAACCAGAAAATCCTACGTTCCCACGCAACGCTAGTCCCACCAACAACGATTACCCAAGCCTTTGAAAACATTACAGCACCGCTGTATCGTCAACGCGTCCACAACACTCGGGAATCCCGCACGCTCGCCACGCTTCGCGATGCGCTCCTTCCCAAACTGCTCTCTGGAGAGATGCGCGTGAAAGATATCGAAAAGAAAGTCGCCGCGGTTGTCTAACCCCCAACGCCGTGCCCAACCAAGGAACCGAGTCGCAGTTTGAGGAGACGACGATCGACCGGCTCCGGGCGCTGGGTTACCGCTACTGCTATGGCGGCGAACTTGCTCGCGACGTGCGCGACGTAGTGATGACGGACTGGCTGCGCGCGTTTATTCATAAGCAATATGGCTACCTGCCAGCAGAAGCCTTGGAGGAAGCTATCGTGCGGTTCAGTCGCCCCGAGGGCGTAACGACCGAGCAGCGCAACAAACATTTTCACCAACTGCTGACAGGCGGCATCGAGCAGAAATATCAGAAGGCAGACTGCACGGAGGCCTTCGCGCACCTCCATGCGGTGGACTGGACCGACGCGACAGCGAACGATTTCTGCATCGTCAACCAGTTGCCGATCCGCGGGCAGAACGACCGACGACCGGACATCATTGTTTATCTCAATGGATTTCCACTCGTGCTGTTCGAGCTGAAGAATCCCTACGAGGAGGAGCCCAATACACTCGGCGCTTTCAACCAGGTGCAGCATTATCGGGCGGGCATCGCGCAGCTTTTCGATTTCAATGGTTTGGTCGTAGTCTCTGACGGCGGGATGGTCGGCCACGCGGCGGACGACACTCCGCACGCGGCCGGTTCGACGTTGCATGGCATGTGGACCTCCTCATGGGAATGGTATGCGCCGTGGAAAAGCATCGATGGGCGCGAGGTCGTGGAGAGCGCGACGGGGGCGATGAAAACACTTGTCGAAGGACTGTTTCCCAAGGATCGGCTGCTAGATTATCTGCGGCACTTCATCGCGTTTGAGGTGGTGGGCGAGAAAATCGAAAAGAAGGGCGCGAAGTATCACCAATTTTTCGGCATCCGGTTCGCAGTCGAAGAAGCGCTGCGCGCGACCCGCCTCAACGGTGACCGGAAAATCGGCGTGGTCTGGCACACGCAAGGTTCGGGAAAATCGCTCTCGATGGCCTACTTTGTTGCGATTCTGAGGCATCACCCGCAGATGGAGAATCCAACCTTCGTTCTCCAAGTGGATCGCACGGACCTCGACGATCAATTGCACGACCAGTTCGTCGCGGTAAAAACTCTCGTCGGCAATGTGCAGCATGCGGAGTCAGTCGAAGAGTTGCGGGCGCTGCTACGCGGCGAGGGGGGAGAGGTTATTTTTTCCACCATCGAAAAATTCCGCCTCGCGGATGACGAGACCATGCACCCGGTGCTGTCAGAGCGGCGCAACCTGATCGTCATCGCGGATGAGGCGCACCGCACGCAATATGGGCTGAAGGAAGGCTTCGCGCACCAGCTCCGGCGGGCGCTGCCGAATGCGTCGTTCATTGGGTTTACTGGCACGCCGATCAGTTTCGCGACGGCAGACACAGCGGGGGTGTTCGGCGATGTGATCCACACTTACGACATGCTACAGTCGAGGAAGGACCATTCGACAGTGCCAATCTACTATGACCCGCAACTCATCCGGTTGGAGCTGACGAATGATAAAATCGACGAAGAATTGGCCGACATTGAAGAAGACGCCGCGAACGTCCCGCAGGCGCAGCGCGCGCGGTGGGCGGCGGTGAACGAAGCGGCCGGCACAACGGAGCGCATCGCGGAATTGGCGAAGACGCTCCTCGGCCATTTTCAGAAGCGAAGTCAGGCAATTGACGGCAAGGCGATGGTCGTGTGCATGAGCCGTCGCAACTGCGTGCGGCTATACGATGCGCTGAAATTGTTGCCCGGCTGCCCGAAGATCAAAATCGTGATGACGGGAAATCTCAGCGAAGATCCTCCAGCGTGGAGTCAGGCGGGGCACATCACGACTAAGCCACAACGCGATGCGATCAAGGCGCGGATGAAGGACAGCACCGACCCATTGAAAATCGTTATCGTGCGTGACATGTGGCTCACGGGCACGGACATTCCCTGTCTGCACACGCTCTACGTGGACAAGCCACTGAAGGGGCACACGCTCATGCAGGCCATCGCGCGCGTGAACCGCATCTTTGGCGACAAGCCCGGCGGCGTGGTGGTAGACTTCATCGGCATCGGTGA
Source organism: Pseudolabrys sp. (assembly GCA_029945495.1). GTDB lineage: Bacteria > Pseudomonadota > Alphaproteobacteria > Rhizobiales > Xanthobacteraceae > Pseudolabrys. The sequence continues at coordinate 9,406 of JAQSCR010000504.1, forward strand.
CGAGCTGAAGGCAGCAGCCAAAAAATACACGCAGGGTGGAGGTCGCGGCAACCCTGCGCCCAATCTCAACGAGGAGGCGAACGGGGCGTTCATGGCAGCGTTGGAGGAAGTGCGTGAGCTGCTGCCCGCGCTGCCGGCCGGCCGAAGTTACGGTGATTGGCGCGGCTGGCCGAACATCGAATTTGAGGACCAATTTCTCAGGTGCTGCGGCCATCTCATGGAGACGGACGAATTGCGGGACGATTTTCTGACGGCAGAGGCGAAACTCAGTTGCGCGTTCTCGCTCGTAAACTGTCTTGCCGACTGCATGGGCTACGCAGACGAGGTGGTTTTTCATCAGTTGCTCCGCAAACAACTGCGGAAAACCACAAGCGGACCGACGCCGAAAGATGAGGACACAGCGAAGGCGGTGCGCGAGCTTCTCGACCGGAGCATCGAGACTAAGGGCGTGGTGGACATCTTTCAGGCCGCCGGGATTCAGCGGCCGGACATCTCGATCTTGGATGAAAGATTCCTCGGCGAGTTCAAATCACATGAGGAGGAAAATCTCCGTTTGAAATTGCTCACCAAGATTCTCGCCGACGAAATCCACAGCCGCGAAAAGTCGAACCTCGCAAAATACAAATCGTTTAAGGCGATGCTGGAGGCGACGCTTCAGAAATACCATAATCGTGCGATTCAAGCGGCCGATGTGGTGCGGGTGCTCATCCAGATCAAACAAGACATCGACCACGAAGCGGAACGCACGAAGGCGCTCAATCTCAGCGCGGAAGAATTGGCATTCTACGACGCCGTCGCGGCGAACGCCGCCAATCTCTACGACGAAGAATTCTTGTGCGACCTCGTGCGCGATGTGGTGCAGGCGGTTAAACGGAACCTCAAGGTGGACTGGACGAAGCCTCACCGCGAGGACGTGAAGGCGGGAGTCCGTGCGGCGGTGAAGGCGACCTTGCGCAAGCGCGGCGTGAAGCCGGAGCACATGGATTCACTGATGAAGCAGGTCATCACGCAGGCTGAAGCGATGTTCGGCGACTGGCCGCGGGCGGCGTAATTAAATCGCCAACCTCGCTTATCGGTCGCGTGCAATTTAGGCGCGCCGGAATTCACCTTTGCGACGATCCGGATTCATGACAGCGGCTTTCTTTCGCACCAGGGCATGGCAGGCCTGCAAGACATCCCATGGAATTTCCTCCAGTTCCTCCGCTATCTGCTCATATTGGAC
>JAQSCR010000505.1 GCA_029945495.1 Pseudolabrys sp.
CGGCGCCAGCGGCTGCTCGATGGTCTGCGGGGTGACGACGGTGCGGTAGCGGACCGTGCCACTGAGGGCCTCGTTGTCGAGCGCGTTGATATACCGGCTGATGAGGACGTCCTGTGAGCGGCGCGCCGTCCGCAGGGCCGCGAAGTCGTCATACAGGATGGCGTCCAGGCTCGGCGGCTGTTCGCCCACGCCGGTGAACCGCTTCATCCATATCCGGTCGCCGACCAGCAGATGGTTCAGGGTTCCATGCAGGGATTTGAAATAAGCGCCGCGGTCGGCGCGGTAATCGGCGTCGGGGACGAAGGCGGCTGCGTCATAGAGCCGCTCGTTGCACCAGGCATTATAGGCGGCAAACATGCGGTAGCGGGATTGCATTCTTTAGCCCCTTTTTGACGGCGAAAGCGGCACCGTACAGCCGCTTAAGTCCAGCGCGATCGCCGAACTTGCCGCCCTTCCGGAGCCCCGGTATAAGCCGCCGCAACCAACTCACTCCAACGAAAATCGGTCATCCGACCGATCAATCAACCGATCAATCAACCGATCAATCAATGAAGGACTTTCCCGATGGCGGTCGAGCGTACTTTTTCAATCCTTAAACCCGATGCGACCGCGCGTAATCTGACCGGCGCCATCAATGCTATGATCGAGAAAGCCGGTCTGCGCATCGTCGCGCAGAAGCGCGTCCAGATCACCAAGGCCCAGGCCGAGCAGTTCTACGGCGTGCACAAGGCGCGGCCCTTCTTCGGCGAACTGGTCGAATTCATGACCTCCGGTCCTGTCGTCGTGCAGGTGCTGGAAGGCGAGAACGCCATCGCGAAACATCGCGAAGTCATGGGCGCCACCGACCCGGCCAAGGCCGACGCCAACACCATCCGCAAGGTGCATGCCAAGTCGATCGGCGAAAACTCGGTGCACGGATCGGACTCGGCCGAGAACGCGGCGATCGAAATCGCGCAGTTCTTCGCCGGCAACGAGATTGTCGGCTGAGATAACATAACGGTCCGACAAATTAAGATTCGCCGGTCTCAATAGGCGGATCGCAGGGAGGATTGCGTGGAATTGTTCTGGCAAGACATCGTGCAGGCGCCGTTCTGGATCGCCGCCGTTCAGATCATCGGCGTCAACATCATCCTGTCCGGCGACAATGCCGTCGTCATCGCCATGGCCTGCATGACGCTGCCGCCAAAGCAGCGTCTGTGGGGCATGGTGCTGGGCGCCGGCGTCGCGGTGTTGTTGCGCGTTGTCTTCACGCTCGTCGTTGCCGAGGCGATGAACTATCCGTTCCTGAAACTGGTCGGCGGCGCCTTGCTGTTCTGGGTCGCGGTCAAGCTGGTGACGGAAGACTCCGAAGGCGAGGGCGTCAAAAGCGGCGAGACGTTGTGGAGCGCGGTGCGCATCGTTGCCATCGCCGACATCGTCATGAGCCTCGACAATGTTATCGCCATCGCCGCCTCGGCCGATATCGCGGCGGCGCGCGTCGACTTCGCCAACACAGCCAGCATCAAGGCGACTTTGATCATCTTCGGCCTCGCCACCAGCGTGCCGCTGATCGTCGCGGGCTCTGCCATCCTGATGGCCTTGCTGGAGCGGTTTCGCGTGCTGGTCTGGGCCGGCGGCGCGCTGCTCGGCTGGGTTGCCGGCGACATCATGGCCACCGATCCGGTCCTGGCCCGGGTTTTCAGCGAAACGGCGCGGCACGCCTTGCATGATTGGGGCGGCCCGGTCGGCGGCCTGATCGTCATCGGCATCGGCTATGGCATGGTCCGCCAGCACCGCCGTCTGTATCTCGACGAGGTCCTCGCCGGTCTGGGGCTTCTCATCTGGATCGTCGTCGACCGCTTCAGCGACGCGGTGTTTGGCGGCGCAAAGCCCGATCTGACGACGATCTGGAGCATTCGCGGCGTGCTGGTTGTTGTTATGGCGGTTGCCTACGTGGTCTGCCGCAAGCGCTGGCATGTCGAGCGGAGAAAGGCCTGATCCGGGCCGCGGCGCGCAGGTAATCCGCCAAGACATTGCGCCAAGACAATGGGTGCGGCCGGCGCTAGACTGACGGCTGCATGAATCAGCCCGTCCGTCCGCCCAAGACCGTGGTCCAATCGATAGGCTATTCCGCCTGTCCGCACGATTGTCCGTCGACCTGCGCGCTCGAGGTAGAGCTGATCGACGAGCGCACCATCGGCCGCGTGCGCGGCTCCAAGGGCAACGATTACACTGCCGGCGTGATTTGCGCCAAGGTTGCGCGCTACGCCGAACGCCAGCAGCACGCCGAGCGCCTGCTGCATCCGTTGCAGCGCGCCGGCGACAAGGGCTCGGGCGAATTCCGGCCGATCAGCTGGGACGACGCGCTCGATATCGTCGCCGAGAATTTTCTAAAAGTCGAGCAGCGCAGCGGCGCCGAAAGCGTCTGGCCGTATTACTACGCCGGCACCATGGGCCTGGTGATGCGCGACCACATCAACCTGCTGCGCCACGTCAAGAAATATTCCGGCTTTCATTCGACGATCTGCGTCAATCCGGCCTTCGCCGGCTTTGCCGCCGGCACCGGCAGAATCGCCGGCAGCGATCCGCGCGAAATGGCGAAGTCGGATCTGGTGGTGATCTGGGGCACCAATCCGGTCAACACCCAGGTCAACGTGATGACGCACGCGACGCGCGCCCGCAAGGAGCGCGGCGCCAAGATCGCCGCCGTCGATATCTATATGAACGGCACGATGCAGCAGGCGGACCTTGCCGTGCTGGTCAAGCCCGGCACCGACGGCGCGCTCGCCTGCGCGGTGATGCATTGCCTGTTCCGCGACGGCAACGCCGATTGGGATTATCTCAACCAATACACCGACGCGCCGCGCGAACTGGAAGCGCATCTGCGGACGCGCGATCCGGCCTGGGCCTCGGCCATCACCGGCACGCCGGTCGAAACGATCGAGGCATTCGCCAAATTGATCGGCGACAACAAGCGCGCCTTCTTCCGGCTCGGCTACGGTTTCGCCCGCTCGCGCAACGGCGCGGCCAACATGCATGCGGCCAGTTGCATCGCCGCGGTCACGGGCGCCTGGACGCTGGAAGGCGGCGGCGCGTTTCACAACAATTCCGACATCTACCGGCTCGACAAGACGATGATCGAAGGCCTCGATGTTTTCGATCGTTCGGTGCGCATGCTCGACCAGTCGCGCATCGGCGCCATTCTCACCGGCGACCGCGAGGCGCTGCTCGGCGGGCCGCCGGTCGAGGCACTCATCGTGCAGAACACCAACCCGGTGTCGGTCGCGCCCGATCAGACTCTGGTCAAACGCGGCTTTGCCCGCGACGACCTGTTCACTTGCGTGCACGAGCAGTTCATGACCGAGACGGCGAAGATGGCCGATATCGTGCTGCCGGCGACCATGTTTCTCGAGCACGATGACATCTATCGCGGCGGCGGCCATCAATACATCATCCTCGGGCCGAGACTGGTCGAGCCGCCGGGCGAATGCCGCAATAACCACGAGGTGATTACCGCGCTGGCCAAGCGCCTCGGCGCCGAACATCCGGGCTTCGCCATGAGCCCGCGCCAGTTGATCGACCAGATGCTGCAGGTGTCGAAGCGCGGCACGCTCGCTGCGTTGGAAGAAAACCGCTGGCTCGATTGCCAGCCGCCGTTCCGGCAGGCGCATTATCTCGACGGCTTCAATTGGCCGGACGGCAAATTCCGCTTCAAGCCGGATTGGCCGAACGTGCCGTTCCGCAGTCCGTATAACTCGGGGCCGGTCGCCGAAATGCCGGCTTTGCCGGACCACTGGACCTCGATCGAGACGGCTGATGATGAACACCCGTTCCGCCTCGCCACGTCGCCAGCGCGAAACTTTCTCAATTCGACGTTCAACGAAACGCCGACGTCGCGGACGCAGGAGAAGCGGCCGACCGTGTTCATCCATCCCGATGACGCGGCGGCGCAGGGCATTGCCGACGGCGATTACGTCGTGCTGGGCAATACGCGCGGTGAGGTGCGCCTGCACGCCAAACTGTTCGACGGCGTGCGGCGCGGTGTCCTGATCGCCGAATCCATCTGGCCGAATTCGGCTTACGCCGACGGCTGTGGCATCAACACGCTGACCGGCGCGGATGCGATTGCGCCATTCGGCGGCGCCGCCTTCCACGACAACAAAGCGTGGGTGCGCAAGGCGGCGGGCTGATTATGCCGCCGCCTCGCGCAAGTGTCCTACAGTTGCTTGCCGATCAAGCGGTCGGCGGAATAGGGGCCGCCGCCGCGCAGCGCGATGGCGAAGGCGACGATGCCGAGAAAGAGAATGTATTCGTAACCGCCGGCGCCGACGCCGAAGCCTTTGGCCAGATGCGCGGCGATCATTCCGATCAACAGCTCAATGGCGAGCGCTGCGGCGAAAAAGCGGGTAAACAGACCGATCACGATGCAAAGGCAACCGACGGTCTCAAGAAAGATCGCCGAACCGGCCAACACCCCCGGCGCCGGCAATCCTAACGAGCCAAAATATTTGGTCACACCGGCAAGGCCCGGGCCGTTGAACTTGTTCCAGCCATGGATAAACAAAATCGCGCCGAGCGCGATGCGGATCATCGGGTACCAGAGGTCGGACACCGAAGCGTAGAATCCGGCCAATCCCGGAAAGATCAATTTTGGTTCGTTACCCGGCTGCATTGCAGACCCCCGTGCTGTTGTTGCGCCACGCTGAGGGTGGCGTATCCACGTATAACACCGCGCACCCCGGGGATATTCACGTTGATGTGTGGGGACAATCAGCCGGACGGCAGAAGCGCGCTGCTGTCGGGAACCGGCACGCCGTCGATCAGGCAGCGGCCATCGACGACGCGCACACGGTCTTCCGCTACCAGCCGCAAAGCGGCGGGATAAATTTGATGTTCGACCGCGAGCACGCGCTGGCCGAGCGCGTCCTCGCTGTCGGTGGCATGGACCGCAACCGCGCCTTGCATGATGGTCGGGCCGGCATCCATCTCCGGCACCACGAAATGCACGGTGGCGCCGTGCACCGCCGCGCCGGCTTGAAGCGCGCGTCTGTGGGTGTCGAGGCCCTTGAATGCGGGCAGCAGCGCCGGGTGAATGTTGAGCATGCGGTTCTGCCAATGCCCGGTGAAGCCGGGCGACAACAGCCGCATGAATCCGGCCAGACAGACGAGGTCGATTCCGTGCTTCTCCAGCACCGCCTGCATCGCCGCATCGAAGGCCGCGCGATCCTTGCCGAAGGGCGCGTGGTCGACGACTTCCGTCGTTATGCCGTTGGCGCGCGCGGTGATGAGACCGCCGGCGTCTGATTTGTTCGACAGCACCAGGGCGATGTCGGCCGGATAGGATTTATTCTTGGCGGCCTCGATCAGCGCCGCCATGTTGGAGCCGCGGCCGGAAATCAGAACGGCGACGCGTTTGCGGCTCATCCTGGTTGCCTCATGGGGGCAAGGCTCATTGGCGATGACTCACAGTTTTAGATCGAGCGCGCCGTCGTAGACGACGCGATCCTCGGCTTTATCGTTGCTTTGGGCGCGGATCACCGCGCCGATAGTGGTGACCTGTTCGCCGGCCTTGGTGAAGGCGGCGCTGACCGCGGCGGCGTCCTTGGGCGCGACGACGACGATCATGCCGATGCCGCAGTTGAACGTGCGCAGCATCTCGTTTTGCGCGATGTTGCCGACGTCGGCGAGCCACTTGAACACCGGCGGCGCGGCGACGCGAGTCAGATCGATGCGCGCGCCTAAGCCCTTCGGCAGCACGCGCGGGATGTTGTCGGGAAAGCCGCCGCCGGTGATGTGGGCGAAACCTTTGACCGCGCGGGTCTCGCGGATCGCCGCCAGGCACGACTTCACGTAGATGCGGGTTGGCGTGAGGATCGCTTCACCGAGCGAAACCTCGGGCGCGAACGGCGCGGGCGCGGTCCAGGGCAGTCCGCTTTTGACGACGACCTTGCGCACCAGCGAATAGCCGTTGGAATGCACGCCGGAGGAGGCCAACCCGATGATGACGTCGCCCTCAGTGATGTCGACGCGCGGCAAGACCTCGCCGCGCTCGACCGCGCCGACGGCGAAGCCGGCCAGGTCGTAGTCGTCGTCCTGATAGAGGCCGGGCATTTCCGCGGTCTCGCCGCCGATCAGCGCGCAGCCGGCCTGACGGCAGCCAATGCTGATGCCGGCGACCACGGCGGCGCCGACCTCGGGCTCGAGTTTTCCACACGCGTAATAGTCGAGGAAGAACAGCGGCTCGGCGCCTTGCACCACCAGGTCGTTGACGCTCATGGCGACGAGGTCGATGCCGATGGTGTCGTGCCGGCCGGTCTCGATGGCGACCTTGACCTTGGTACCGACACCGTCATTGGCGGCGACCAGGATGGGGTCCTTGTAGCCGGCCCGTTTGAGGTCGAACAACCCGCCAAAACCGCCGATTTCGGCGTCGGCGCCGGGCCGCGCGGTCGCCCGCACCAGCGGCTTGATCAGGTCCACCATCCGGTTGCCGGCATCAATATCGACGCCCGCTTGCGCATAGGTCATGCCGCGCTTGTCGTCTGCCATCGTGGTCCCCGTCGCGCGCGGCCTGGTTCAAGTACCGGAAAACTCGCGAAATTAAGGCCGGGTCCTACGGCGAAATCGCAATTCGCGCAATGGCTCGCGCGCCGTTATACTCTGCTGTAGGGAGTGGTCCTGCCCTCGTGCCGGGGGCTCATTGTCCACGAGCCGGGGTCGCTTTGAGTATTCCTAACCTCATTACGCTGGGGCGTATTCTGCTGGTGCCGGTCGTGGTCTGGGCAATCATGTCCAACGCCATGTGGTTCGCCTTCATGCTGTTCCTGGTGGCCGGCGTCAGCGATGGCGTCGATGGCTACCTCGCCAAGCGCTTCAACATGACCACCGAACTGGGGGCCTATCTCGACCCGCTCGCCGACAAGGCGCTGATCGTGTCGATTTATCTCACCCTTGGGATCAACGGGGACATCCCGCGTTGGCTGGTGATCTTGGTGGTGTCGCGCGATATCCTGATCGTCGGAGGCATCATGTTGTCCTGGCTGATGGGTAAACCGCTGAAGATCAGGCCGCTGCTGGTGTCCAAATTGAACACCGTGGCGCAGATCGCCTTCGCCTGCGTGGTGCTCGGTTCGCTCGGCTTCAACTACGAGGTGCCGCTGGTTAAATTGGTGCTCATGGGCCTGGTGGCGGTTTTGACCTTGCTGTCGATTGCCGCCTATCTGGCTGAATGGGTGCGTCACATGAATTCGACGCCGGCGCAGCCGTGAGCATGCCCGATCGGCCCACCGCATCGCCGCGGCTGCCTGCGCCAAACGGCGGCGCCTTTCAGCGCCAGATCGTCTTCTGGCTGGCCGCGCTGCTGCTGTTTATTCTGCTGCTGTGGCTGCTGGCCGATATTCTGCTGCCGTTCGTCGCCGGCTTGGCAATCGCCTATCTGCTGAAGCCTTTGACCGACCGGCTTGAGCGCGCCGGCGTCAATCGGCTGGCGGCGGCGCTCGTGATTATCACCGTCGTCGTGCTGGCGATCGTTGTATTGATCCTTCTGGTGGCGCCGATCCTCGGCGGTCAGCTGTGGTCGTTCATCGACAATATTCCGGGCTACGTGACCAAGCTGCAATCGCTGCTCAGCGATCCGAGCCGACCATGGGTGCAGAAGCTGGTCGGCGCCGGATTCAACACCGACAAAGGCGTTTCCGACCTGGTGACCCAAGGCGCGGGCTGGCTGACCGCCTTCCTGAAATCGTTGTGGTCGGGCGGGCGGGCGCTGGTGTCGCTGTTCTCGCTGGTCGTTATAACGCCGGTGGTGGCGTTCTATCTGCTCTATGACTGGCACACGATGATCCGCGTCGTCGACAGCTGGGTGCCGCTGCGCCAGCGCGACACCGTGCGCGCCCTGGCCCGCGAAATCGACGCGGCGATCGCCGGCTTCGTGCGCGGGCAGAGCGCGGTCTGCCTGATCCTCGGATCGTTCTATGCCATCGCGCTGACGCTCACCGGGCTGAATTTCGGCCTGCTGATCGGCCTCTTGTCGGGGGTGATCACCTTCATTCCCTATGTTGGCTCGATGACCGGGTTGATCCTGGCGCTCGGCGTGGCGGTGGCGCAGTTCTGGCCGGACTACACCTCGATCGGGGTGGTGCTCGGCATTTTCCTGCTCGGGCAGTTTCTCGAAGGCAATGTGCTGTCGCCCAAGCTGGTCGGCGAAAGCGTCGGCCTGCATCCGGTCTGGCTGATCTTCGCGCTTCTTGCTTTCGGCTACCTGTTCGGCTTTGTCGGGCTCTTGGTTGCGGTGCCGCTCGCCGCGACCATCGGCGTGCTGGCGCGCTTCGCGCTCAGGCGTTATCTGGAAAGTTCGCTGTATACCGGCGAGCCGACGGCGTGAATGGAAGAGACCAGTCCTTGAGCAACGACGCGGATCACGCAATTCCCGTGGCAGGTCCTTTGGCGCCATCATTGGCGCCGCGCCAGCTGGTGCTGGCGCTTGATCACGCGATCAGTTTCGCGCGCGAGGATTTCCTCGAAGGGCCGTCGAACGCCAAGGCGCTGGCCTTGATCGAGCGCTGGCCGGACTGGCCCGACCGGCTCGCCGTGCTGGTCGGACCGGAAGGTTCCGGCAAAAGCCATCTGGCCGCGATCTGGGCGCGGATGACCGGCGCGCGCATCCTCTCGGCCAAGCTGCTCGGTGAAACCGATTTGCCGCATGCTTTCGCCACCGGCGCGCTGGTGGTCGAGGACCTCGAGCCTGAGGGCCTCAATGAACGCGCGCTGTTCCATCTCATCAACATGGCGCGCGAGGAGCGCGTCGACGTGCTGTTCACCGCGCGCGCGTCGCCGGCGAGTTTCACGGTGAGCATCCGCGACCTCGGCTCGCGGCTGCGCGTACTGCCGGTGGTGACTTTGGAGGCGCCGGACGATGAACTGCTGCGCGCGCTGATCGTCAAACTCGCCGCCGACCGCCAATTGGCGGTGGACGAGGCATTGGTGAACTATCTCGCCAACCGCATCGAGCGCTCCTTCGCCAGCGCGCGCGCGGCCATCGCGCTGCTCGACGAGGAGGCCCTGCGCCAGCACCGGCCGGTGACGCGGGCGCTGGCGGCCGAACTTTTCAGGGCCCCTTAACGCCGATGCGCTACCAGTCTTGACGGCATGGCCGGCTCGGGTGCGAACTGTCATCCAGCCGCCACGTTGTTCGGCTAGGCAGGGCGTTCATTAGGCTGAAAATATTATGGCAGATGCCGCGCAAGCTACTGTAAAAGCGAGTGAAATTCCTCCCCTCGCGGGCCGTGACGCCGCCTCGCCAAGCGCGCCCGCCGGGCCCGACGCCGCGTTGCGCGCGCATCCGGACCGTTTCATCAACCGCGAACTGTCCTGGTTGCATTTCAACCGCCGCGTTCTCGAAGAAGCCGCCAACGCGCATCACCCGCTGCTGGAGCGGGTGCGGTTCCTGTCGATCTCGGCCAACAACCTCGACGAATTCTTCATGGTGCGCGTCGCCGGCCTCAAGGGTCAGGTGCGCGAGGGCATCGTCACGCGCAGCCCGGACGGCCTGACGCCGTCCGAACAACTCACCCGCATCGGCGAGGCGGTGTCGCAGCTCGCCCATGACCAGCAGCAGCGCTGGCTCGAATTGCGGCCCGATCTGGCGGCGGCCGGCGTCGCGCTGGTCGAAGGCGCCGATCTCAAGAAAGCCGAGAAAGCCTGGCTCGAGGAGCACTTCCTCACCCATGTGTTCCCGCTGCTGACGCCTTTGGCGATCGACCCGGCGCATCCGTTCCCGTTCATTCCCAATCTCGGCTTCTCGATGGCGCTGCAGCTGTCGCGCGTGCGCGACGGCAAGTCGATGAACGCGCTGATCCGTATGCCGCAGAAGATCGACCGCTTCATCAAGCTGCCGGCGAGCGGCGACGACGGCATTCGCCTGATCACGCTGGAGGCGGCGACCGCGCTGCATATCAGCCGGCTGTTTCCGGGCTACACGGTCAAAGGCGAGGGCGCGTTCCGCGCCATTCGCGATTCAGATCTGGAAATCGAGGAAGAAGCCGAAGATCTGGTGCGGCTGTTCGAGACCGCGCTCAAGCAGCGCCGCCGTGGATCTGTGATCCGGCTCGAGCTCAACGCCACCATGCCGGCGGAATTGCGCAGCTTCGTGCAGCGCGCGCTGGCGGTGGCCGACGACGAAGTATTCCTGGTTGACGGCGTGCTGGCGCTCAACGATCTGTCGCAGCTCACCCGCATCGACCGGCCCGATCTCGAATTCGTGCCGTATAATCCGCGCTATCCGGAACGCATCCGCGATCATGGCGGCGACGCCTTTGCCGCCATCCGGCAGAAGGACCTGGTGGTTCACCACCCGTATGAATCCTTCGACGTCGTGGTGCAGTTCCTGCAACAGGCGGCGCGCGATCCCAACGTGGTGGCGATCAAGCAGACCTTGTACCGCACCTCCGCGGAATCGCCGATCGTCAAGACCCTGGTCGAGGCGGCGGAAGCCGGCAAGTCGGTGACCGCTCTGGTCGAACTGAAGGCGCGCTTCGACGAGGAAGCCAATATCCGCTGGGCGCGCGATCTCGAACGCGCCGGCGCGCAAGTCGTCTATGGCTTCATCGAACTCAAGACCC
>JAQSCR010000506.1 GCA_029945495.1 Pseudolabrys sp.
CCTTGCGGCGAGCGTCAACCCGATCGACTGGAAAGTGCGTTCGGGCCTTCTGCAAAAGGTGTTTCCGGTCGCATTTCCGATGACCACGGGCCGCGATGGCGCCGGCGTCGTCAGCGCGGTCGGCGAGGGTGTCGATCGCGGTTTAATCGGCCGGCGCGTCTGCTTTCTGTGCGGGCGCGGCGTCGGCGCCTGGGCCGAGCAGATCGTCCTGCCGGCGGCGCTGGCGGTGGCCATTCCCGACGCGCTGTCATTCAATGATGCTGCGGCGCTGCCGCTGGCGGGCTTAAGCGCCTGGTCGGCGCTGGTGACTGAAGCAAAGGTCGCCGCCGGCATGCGGGTTCTGGTTCATGCCGCTGCCGGTGGTGTCGGCACGATGGCCGTGCAGATTGCCGCCGATCGCGGGGCGCATGTCATCGGCACGTGTTCATCATCCAATGCCGATTTTGTGCGCGGCCTCGGCGCCAGCGAGGTGATCGCCTACGACCGCGAGAACTTCGACGAGAAATTGTCGGGACTTGATGTGGTGTTCGATACGTTGGGTGGCGATGTCCATCGGCGCAGCTACGCCGTGCTGCGCGAGGGCGGCATGCTGGTCTGCCTGTCCGCCGCGCCCTATCAGGATCGCGGCGCCGAATATGGTGTCACGGTCAAGACGGCGCAGGTGATGCCGGATCCGGCGGCGCTTGCCGCCCTTGTCGGTCTCGCCGCCGCCGGCCGCATCAAGTCGGTGGTCGAGCGCGTCCTGCCGTTCAATGAATTTGCCGAGGCCCAGCGCCTGTCGGAACTGGGCCATGCCCGTGGCAAGATCGTGCTTCGCCTTCGCTAGCGTGTCAGGAGACGCGCAAGCCCGCCTTGCGCAGCAGCGGCAGCACCTTGTCGATGAAGTAGGGCAGTTCGTTCTTGAAGTTGACGAAGGACACCGTGGTGCCGGCAAAGCCGACCTCGTGCATCTTCACCATCTCTGTGGCGATATGTTCCGGCGTGCCGATCAGCGGATAGGTGCCGGCGCCGCCGGCGAAGCGCTTGCGGTGCAGTCTGTAGGCTTCCGGCGCGTGCGAGCCGGAGAACTTCTCCTTCTGGCCCATGTAGTGATCGACGCTCGCGGTGTCCGCCATGGTCGATGCATACAGCTCGTAATAGTCCTCGGCCTCCGCCTGGCTCGGCCGGCAGACCACATGGCACGTCGTGAACACGCCAACATCGCGGCCTTGCGCCGCGGCGCGCTGCTTCATGTCGTCAATGTGCTCGCGGCCTTTTTCGATCTCGACAAAGGTTGTGAACAGGAAATCGGCGGCCTTGGCGGCAAAGTCACGGCCGGGCGGCGAGAAGGCGGCGTTGAGCGTCACTGGCCGCGGCTTCTGGATCGGCGCCGGTTTTCCGGAAACGCCTTTCAACTGATAGAACTGGCCGTCGAAGTCGAACGGTTCATTCGACGCATAAATGCGCTGCATGATCTCGAACCACTCGAGCCCCTGGCCGTAACGGTCGTCGACCGATTTGAGCCCGACGCCGAACATGGCGAACTCTTCCGGGTTCCAGCCGCAGACGATGTTGAGGCCGGCGCGGCCGTTGGAAATGTGATCGATAGTGGTGAGCGCCTTGGCGGCAAAAACCGGATGCACCATCGGCACGTGAACGGTGGAAAACACGGCGATATTCTTCGTCACGCCGGCGAGCCCGGCGGCGAAGGTGAATGTCTCCAGCGACCATTCGCGGCTGTTCATCTCGCCGCCGAAGCCTTTCCAGCGCGCGATCGGCAGCAGGAATTCGATGCCGGCGCGGTCGGCCATTTGCGCGACCTCGGCGATTTCGTTCCAGGTGGCCGGCCATCGCTCCGGCACCTTGGTCAAGGTCAGGCCGCCATCCGAGTTCATCGAAAAGACGCCGAGCTTGAATTTGTTCGGGCCGTGCATCGGGTGTGTGGTCATGGCGTTGCCTCTGTTCGTTGGGGCCTATTGGCCGGCGTCCGTTACCTGGTTGTAGTAGCGCGCCGCTTCATCGATGAATTCTTCGGCCGCAGCCGCCGCGCCGTTCTCGTCGCCGGTTCGAAACGAAACGGCGAAACGCTCCACCAGGGCGAGGGCATCGGCCCGTGCCTCCGGCAGCACCAACGTGGTGCGGCGAACGAAGCCGGCCTGATCGTCGAAACGCAAAATCGTTTCGCGCAGCCGGCGGCTCGGCACCCGCGCCAGCCACGCGGCGCGAAAGGCGTAATTGGTATCGGTGAAGGCGGCGAAATCGCCGGCCTTCTCGGCGGCGCGGACGCCCGCCAGCAGATCGTTCAGCTCCTGGATCAGATCGGACGTCATCGTGCGGACGACCTGACGCGCGGCGGGCGGCTCCAGCAGCCGGCGCATTTCAAATATCTCGGCCATGTCCTGAAGCGTCGGCTTCACCACCTGGAAGCCGCTGCCGTGACTTTCGAGAAGGCCATCCGCCGCCAGCCGGCCGAGCGCTTCGCGCACCGGCGAACGGGACACCGCGAGTTGCTGCGCCAGGGTGGACTCGACCAGCCGCTCGCCGGGCGCGTGGGCGCCGGCGCGCAACTGGTAGCGCAGCCGCTGATAAATCTGCTCGGCGAGCGGTGGCGCGCGCTGAATATCTGTAAAAGCCGGCAACGCCATCAGGTACCCCATTGCCGTCGTCGACGGTGTACAGTATATTATTATACCGACCGTCCGGGGCCGGTCAACCGGCAAGTGATCGCGGCATTTTTGATGGAGGCAGAGTGACAAACGGCCCCTCGAACCCAGCTTCGCCGCCTAAGGCGATCGATCCCAAGACGATCGATCCCAAGACATTCTGGCGAGCGCTCGGCGCGCGCGCCTCCTCCGTCGCGGTGGTCACCGCGCAAGGCGCCGAAGGCCCTTCCGGTTTCCTGGCGTTGTCGGCCACGCATTTGAGCGCCGACCCGCCCATGCTGATGGTCAGCATCGACAAGCGCACCGCCTCGCTCGCCGCCGTGAAACACGCCCAGCATTTTGCCATCAACTATTTGCCGCGCGGCGAAGAAGCGCTGGCGGACATGTTCGGCGGCAAAACGGGCCAGCGCGGCGCCGACCGTTTTGCGCCCGGCCGCTGGGGCCGGCTCACCACCGGCGCACCGGTTCTCGACACCGCCATCGGTGCGTTCGATTGCGTGCTGGAAGATCTTGTCGAGCGCTTCGAGACGGTGATCGCCATCGGCCGCCTCGTGGATTTCTCCAGCCGTGACGACGGCGATCCCTTGTTGTTCTTTCGGGGCGCTTATCGATGATGAGCGAAGCCGAACACTTCAAGCTTGGTATGCGGCGGCTTGCCGCCGGAGTTTCGATCATCACCACCTCTGCCGACGGCGAGCTGCATGGCATGGCGGCGACATCGGTATGCTCGGTGTCGGCCGAACCGCCGGCGCTGCTCGTCTGCGTCAATCGCGACGCCACCTGTCACGAGGTCATCCGCCGCACCGGGTTCTTTTGCGTCAATCTGCTGCGCGACAGCGACGACGAGCTGGCGCGCCGCTTCAGCATACCGGCCGGCCGCGAGCGACGATTTCTCGACCGCCATTGGCAGTCATTATCGACCGGCGCGCCGGCGCTGGTCGGGGCGCTGGCAAGCTTTGACGCGGAAGTGATAGAAGCGGTCGAAGCGCAGACCCATACGGTCTTCATCGGCCGCGTGAAGGCGACCGCGTTATGGCAGGACGATATCGTGCCGCTCGTGTACCTTAACGGCCAATTCGATTCCCTGTCCGGCAAGCGCGCCTGATGGCGGTGCAACGGCTCTCACCATGATGGAAAAATCGTCACCGCGCGCGGCCTCGACACGGCAAGGCTATGACGGCGTTGTCGTCTGCGTGCCGGTGAGCATTCCGTACCGGCGCTATTCGACCAACAGCGCGCATTGGTGGATCGGCCGGGCGCTGCGCGAACTGATCGCGGGTGCCGGCCTGCGGCTGAAGGACATCGACGGTCTTTCAGTGTCGAGCTTCACGGTCGGGCCCGATACCGCAATCGGGCTGACCCAGCATTTCGGCGTGTCGCCGCGCTGGCTCGATCATGTGCCGTTCGGCGGCGCCTCGGGGGTGATGGCCTTGCGGCGGGCCGCGCGCGCGGTCCAGGCGGGCGATGCCGACTTCGTCGCCTGCGTTGCCGGCGACACCAATCACGTCGACACCTTTCGCAAGACGCTGTCGAATTTCTCGCGCTTTGCCCAGGATGCCGTCTATCCTTATGGCGCGGGCGGCGCCAATGCCAGCTTTGCGCTGATCGCCAAGAATTACATGAACAGCTACGGCGCGCGCCGGGAGGATTTCGGCAAGCTCTGCGTCGCGCAACGCGCCAATGCGCTGGTCTATCCGCACGCGCTGATGAAAAAGCCGCTGACCCTCGACGAATATATGACGGCGCGGCCGATTGCCGATCCGATCCATCTTTACGACTGTGTGATGCCCTGCGCCGGCGCCGAGGCGTTCCTGGTTTGCCGCGAGGATGCCGCGCGGTCGCTCAATCTTGCCGGCGTGCGTGTGCTGGCGACGATCGAGCGGCACAATGCGTTTCAAGGCGACGATATGCAGATCCGTGGCGGCTGGGCGCGGGATGTCGACGATCTCTGGGCGATGGCGAGCGTCGCGCCGGCCGATGTCGATTTCGTCGAGACCTATGACGACTATCCGGTGATTTCGATGATGCAGTTCGAGGATCTCGGTTTTTGCCGCAAAGGCGAGGGGCCTGATTTCGTTCGCGCCCATCGTTTTACAAACGACGGCGATTTCCCGCACAATACGTCGGGCGGACAATTGTCGGTCGGCCAGGCCGGCGCCGCCGGAGGCTATCTCGGTTTGGTCGAGGCGTTGCGCCAGCTGACGGGAAAAGCGCTCGGCACGCAGGTGGCGGACGCTCGCCTTGGACTGGTGTCCGGTTTCGGCATGATCAATTACGACCGCGGGCTGGCGTCGGCCGCGGCTGTTCTGGCGAGGCCGCAATGACGACACCGCTGGCACGCCCGAAGCGAAAGAATCCGCTGGCGCGCACGCGTCTGCCGTCGGCGCCGCCGTCACCACGCAGCCGCACGGCGCAGGGCCTCACCGCCGCGGCGGCGGAGGGCCGCTTTACGCTGCAGGTTTGCGCCGAATGCCAGACCGTGGTCTATCCGCCGCGCGATGCCTGTCCGTCCTGCCTGTCGCCGCGTCTGCCGTTCAAGGATGTCGATCCCTGTGGCATGCTGGTCAGCGAGACCACAGTGCGGGTGACATCGGAGACTTATTTTCGCGAGCGCGTGCCGTGGCGGGTGGGGATGGTCAAACTCGATGTCGGGCCCATGGTCGTCACGCATCTGCATGGCGACACCTGCGAGGGCGCGCGTGTACGGCTGGTTCTCAAGCTCGATCGTCGCGGCGCACCGGTGATGCTGGCGCTGCCGGAACAGGACACTCCCGATATGGCTGACGATCCCGAATTGCGCGAATTGACCTGCGACCCCAAGTTCCGCCGCGTGCTGATAACCGACGGCCGCAACGCGGTCGGCCAAGCGATGGCGCGCGCCTGCGCGGAGGCCGGCGCTACAATTGTCTTTGTCGGCATTGCCGATCAGTGGAGGCCGTTTCCTGGCGACGCAGCGATAAAGGCGATCGCGCAAGTCGAGATCGTGCCGCTCGATCTGACCGATACGGACTCGGTGAATGAACTTGCGGCGCAGAACGGCGCCCGCATCGATATCATCATCAACACAGCCGAGCATGTGCGCGCCGGCGGCGTGACCGAGGGCACCAGCCTGACGAGCGCCCGCGAGACGATGGAATTGCGTTACCTCGGTCTGATGCGCCTGGCGCAGGCTTTCGGCCCGATCATGCGCATGCGCGGCGCCGACGGCGTCATTGCCGCGGCCGCTATCGTCAATCTGCTTTCGGTTTATGCGCTGACGAACTGGCCGGTTTATGGGGTGGTCTCCGCGGTTGAGGCTGCATGCCTATCGGCGAGCCAGAGCCTGCGCGCGGAATTGCGGCCCGGCGGCATCAAGGTCGTCAACGTGTTCTCCGGTCCGCTGGAGACCGAATGGTACCAGACGCTGCCGCCGCCGAAGGTTGCGCCGGCCGCGCTGGCCAAGGCGGTGATCGAGGCGCTGCGCCACGGTCTCGAAGAGGTCTATGTCGGCGACGTCGCGCAGGACATCCGCGCGCGGCTTGAAGTCAACCCAAAGGCGCTTGAGCGCGAGCTCGGCGAATAAGGAGCGTACGATGAACACAGCCGCATTATTGTCTTTTGCCAAGGCTATCTCTTCCGGCGCGGTCCGCGTTGTCGATCTGACACAAACGCTGACGCCGGAATTTCCGATCATCGCGCTGCCGCCGGAACTCGGGCAATGCGCGCCGTTCCGCCTCGAGGAAATCTCCCGCTATAACGAGCGCGGCCCGGCCTGGTACTGGAACAATTTCTCCATGGGCGAACACACTGGCACCCATTTCGATGCGCCGATCCATTGGGTCTCCGGCAAGGATTTGCCGAACAATGCTGTCGACACCATCGTGGCGAAAAATTTCATCGCACCGGCCTGCGTCGTCGATTGCTCGAAGGAGTCGACGGCGGATGCCGACTTCGTCCTGACGGTGCCGTTTCTCGAAGCCTGGGAAGGCAAACACGGCCGCATCGATGCCGGCAGTTGGTTGTTTTTGCGGACCGATTGGTCGAAACGTGATGCGCGTGGCTATGCCAACCTCAAGGAGGATGGCGCGCATACGCCGGGCCCGGCGCCGGAAGCGGTCAAATGGCTGGTCGAGGAGCGCGACGTGCTTGGCTTCGGTACCGAGACCATCGGCACCGACGCGGGGCAGGCGCATCACTTCGTGCCGCCGTTCCCGGCGCATTTCTATATGCACGGCAAGGGCCGCTACGGTCTACAATGCATGGCGAACCTCGACCTGCTGCCGCCGAAGGGTGCGGTTATCGTCGCGGCGCCGTTGAAAATTCGCCAGGGCTCCGGCAGCCCGCTGCGTGTGCTCGCTCTTATCGCTGCCGAGTAATTATGGCCGCGACACAAACTCCAGGCCTCGCTCCGGTTGCCGAATTTTCACCGCAGCGGCGAACCGTGCCGGAAATATTGACGCAACAGGCGGAACGATTCGGCGACCGGCCGCTGTTCGTCTGCGGCGGCGCGCGATGGAGCTATCGCGATGCGCGGTCGATCGCCGCCCGCAATGCCGGCCTGCTGGCGTCGGTCGGTGTCGAGCGCGGCGACCGCGTCGCAATTCTGTGCGGCAACCGGCCGGAGCTGCTGCGTTTGATGCTCGGTTGCGGCTGGGGCGGCATCGTCTCGGTGCCGCTCAACGCGGCGGCGCGCGGCTTCCAGCTGCAGCACATGCTGGCCAATTCCGGCGCGAAGATCCTGGCCGTGGATGCCGAGATGGTTGCGGCGCTCGATGCCCTCGAGTTCGATAAACTGGCGATCGAGCGGATATGGATCATCGGCGAACTGCCGGTATCCGCGCTTGCGTCATTCACGCATATTGTTGTCGAGCCGTTGCCAGAGGCGGGAATGGAAGTGCCGCCGGCCGCGGTCGGGCCGGGCGATCTGTTCACTATTCTCTATACCTCTGGGACCACCGGCCTTTCGAAAGGCGTGTGCTGTCCTCACGCGCAATTCTTCTGGTGGGCTGCCTATACCGGTTGGCAACTGGGCGTCCGCGCCGGCGACGTGCTGCATACGCCTTTGCCGTTGTTCCACACCAACGCGCTCAATTGTTTTTTCCAGGCCTTGCTGCACGGCGCCACCCAGGTCGTCGAGACCAAGTTCTCGGTTTCCGGTTTCTGGCCGGCTTTGGTGCAATCGGGCGCAACTGTCACTTATCTTCTCGGCGCGATGGTGCCGATGCTGCTGTCGCAGGCGCCGACGGCGGCGGAGCGGGCGCACAAAGTGCGCGTCGCGCTCGCGCCCGGCGTACCGGCGAATTATCAGGCCGAGTTCACCGAGCGCACCGGTGTCGTGCTGCTTGACGGCTTCGGCTCGACCGAGAGCAACCTGATCATCGCGTCCTACGAACACGACCGCAAACCCGGCACGATGGGCACGCTGGTGCCCGGCTTCGATGCCCGCATTGTCGATGCTGACGACAATGAAGTTCCGGACGGCGAGGCCGGCGAACTGATCGTACGCGCCGACCAGCCCTTCGCGATTGCGACCGGCTATTTCGCCATGCCCGAGAAAACCATCGAGGCGTGGCGTAATCTTTGGCTGCATACCGGCGACCGCGTCATTCGCGATGCCGATGGCTATTACCGGTTCGTCGATCGCATGAAGGACGCGATCCGCCGCCGCGGCGAAAACATTTCTTCGTTCGAGGTCGAGCAGGTGTTGATCCGCCATCCGGCGGTGGCGCTGGCCGCGGTTTTCCCGGTCTCATCGGAACTGGCGGAAGACGAGGTCATGGCCGCGATCGTGCTCAAGGATGGCGCGCAGGCGAGCGAAGAGGAACTGGTGCGGTTCTGCGAGGGTAAAATGTCGTATTTTGCCGTGCCGCGTTTTGTCGAAATGGTGCAATCGCTGCCGCGCACCGAAAATGGAAAAGTGCAGAAGTTCAAGCTGCGCGACCGCGGCCTCGGCGCGCAGACCTGGGATCGCGAAAAAGCCGGCGTCAAGCTGAAGCGCTAGTGACGCCGCGTCTACTTTGTCCCGTAGGCGCGGTCGCCGGCGTCGCCAAGACCCGGAATAATGAAGGCCTGCTCGTTCAATCCAGTGTCGATGGCGGCAGTCCAGATGCGCACATCCGGGTGAATGCCGCGCAGGCGCTCGATACCCTCGGGCGCGCTGATCAGGCAGACCAGCCGGATTTCCTTGGCGCCGCGCTCTTTCAGGCGGTCGACCGCGGCGACCGCGGTATTGGCAGTGGCCAGCACCGGCACGATCACGATCACCAGCCGCTCGGCGAGGTCCGACGGCGCCTTGAAGAAGTACTCAACCGCCGCGAAGGTTTCCGGCTCGCGGTAAAGCCCGATATGCGCGACCCGCGCCACCGGCACCAGATCCAGCATGCCCTCGGCAAAGGTCAAACCGGCGCGCAGGATCGGCGCAAAAACCAGCTTCTTGCCGGCGAGGATGGGGGACTGCATGCGGGCGAGCGGCGTCTCGATCTCGGTCATTTCGAGCGGCAGATCGCGCGTCACCTCGTAGCAGAGCAACATGCCGATCTCGCTCAAGAGTTCGCGAAACGACTTGGTCGACAGGTTCTTGTCGCGGATCAGCGTCAATTTGTGCTGAACCAGTGGATGATCGACGACGGTGACGCCTTCCATAATATTCTCCATATTGCGCATGATCTTTACCGAAAACCGGTACCCACTTTTCGGGATCATGCGCGTTTAAAAAACAGTGCCGTCGCTGGTGACATCAATGGGCGGCGTGCCATCGGGTCTTTTTTCGAGGGCGATAGCGCGGCCGGCAGCCCAGGTGCCGCCTTCGAGAACTTTCGCTAGCGGCAGCGACACCGCGTCCATGTTCAGCCGTTCGCGCATGGTGGCGGCGAGCCGGTCGAGCAGCGCCACTGTAAGCGCGCGCCACTCGACCACCAGTTCGGAGCCGGCGTCGTGCGCAAGCGTTAATTGGGCGGGATCGCGAAGGTTCAGTACGCCGCTGTCGACGAACAGCCCGCCATTGCGATATTCGGCCAAGCCCGTGAGGCCGTCGATATCGGTGACGGTGAGGCCAGCGCGCTGCAACGGCTCGATCAGCGAATAGGCCAGCCATTGCGACAGCTTGTGCAGCGGCACGAGGCCATTGGTAGCGTCGGACGTTGTCATCGCCGGGTGCCGCCAGCAATCGCCCAGCGGAATGCCGCCGAGCGTGATGCGCGATGGCCAAATCGGTCCCAGTTCGTGCAGCAACTCGGACAGGACCTGCGGCGCGGCCATTTTATTATCCTCGCCCAGCGCTGCTAAATGATCGGCCAATCCGCCCGGCCGCGCGCTGTCGTTGCGTGCGAACACACCCGGACCGTCGGTGACAAGCGTGCCGAGCCGGCGCAGCAGCGCGGCGCGGCCGTCGAGGCCGACCAGCGGGTTGTCCGGCGTGACTTGAAATCCTTGCGCCAGTTGCGCGGCGCTCAAATGCGCCAGCACCTTGGCATCGACACGCAACGGCCGCGACGGATCGGCTGAAAATGCGCCGTGCGTAAACATGTCGAGGCTGGCCAGCGCCAGACCTTCCGAACGCCCGATCTGCTGGCCGGTCATTTTGTCGGTATAGCGCCATTGCGGGCCGGCGCCGGCATCGAGAAAGACGCTGACGATCGCCAGATCGAATTCGGCGCGCGCGCGGTCCGCTGCATCGGTGAAACCGGCGGCGTTGGCGATGGCGGAGAAGCGATCGACACCGCCCACGACAAAATGACGCCAGCGCGAATGAAAGGGAATGTCGAGCGATGGATAGGCTTGCCGGGTGATTGCGATCACGCGCGCGGCGGTGGCCTCGAGTTGCGAGAGATCGACGCGAAAGTGCGGCAGTTTATCGGCGACGCCAAGTGCGAGCATGTGTTGCGCGCGCGTGCGCACGGCCTCGGCGCTCAGAAGAGAAAAGGCCGCGGCCGTGTCGGGATTCATGAAAAC
>JAQSCR010000507.1:0-3764 GCA_029945495.1 Pseudolabrys sp.
GCAGCAGCGTGGTCTTGCCGCAGCCGGACGGGCCGACAATGGCGACGATTTCGCGGTTGCCGACATCGAAGTTGATGTTCCGGAACACTTCGAGCGCGCCGTAATTTTTGCCGAGGCCGCGCACACGGATGCGCGGCTCAGCATGGTCAAAAGGTGATTTCGTGACGCTCGTCGCGCTCAGCATCAATTGTCCTCTTGGCACAGCGCCCTGAGAATTTGGAAAATCTCTTACCGCCTCAGCCCGATTGGTTCACGGCCGCGTAATATTCCATACTTCCTCAATCGCCGTGCCCGCATTCCGAAACACTTTGGCAACCGGACAGAACCGATGAAGATCCGCCTTAACATTCTCCATGGAATCGTCGCTGGCGTCGGTCGTCACGTTTATAACGAGACGGATCTTCGTGAACGGGACCTCAATTTCTTCCTGCAACTGCGTACCGCGACGATCAAAAGCGCACTCAGCGTCAATCGACATGGCCTTGAACTCGACATCATGTTTGTGGGCGCACTTGTGACCAATCACATTCGTACATGCGATCAGCGCCGCGATCAGAGTTTCCGTCGGCGTTGGACCCATGTTGGTGCCGTCACGCTCCTTGGGCTCATCGAGGACCGTTCTGACATCGCGGACCGCAATCTCTGTCCGCGAATGGGTTGGGCAGTCTCCGTGAACTCGCTGCGTTACTGTGGTCTTTTCCTTGATGGCCATAGTCGATTCCGCTCCGGTTTGATTGAGTAGGTGTTAGCAGGGGCTGCCGCTCATTTGAGTCAGCAGCGGGGACATAAACGCCGCGGTGCCGACCTAATCCAAACCGACTCGCGGCATAACGACTAAATCCGGAAGCTCGGCGAGCGTTTTTATCTCTCGATCTGGAGCGCCGGGAAGCCGCTCACGAGGCTGCCCATAGCGGTTGCACCAGACGACATGCATTCCAAATGCAGAAGCAGCGTATGCGTCCCACGCATTTGAGGATTGGAATGCGATGGCTTTGGCTTCCGTTTTGAGCCTGTCGACGGCCAGTTGATAGACTTTCGGATGGGGCTTGTAGACACCCACTTCCTCAACGGAAAGAACTGCATCCAAGAGCCCCGCGAGCCCCGCATTCTCGACGACAGCACTGAGCATAGCCGGCGTACCGTTCGAGAGGATCGCAGTTCTGATTCCCTCACTTTTTAGACGCCGCAAGGTTTCAGGCACCTCTGGAAACGTATCGAGTGTAAGGTATAAATTTAGAAGACGCTTTCGCAGAGCGGCGTCCGTCAAATCCAGCGCACTCAAGGCGAAATCAAGCGCATCGCCCGTGACCTGCTGAAAATCGGCATGCCGGCCCTGAACCGCGCGTAGCCATGTGTATTGTAATTGCTTGTCGCGCCAAAGCGTCGTGAATCTCTCGTACTTGTCGCCAAGGGCGTCCCGGCAACTTGCCGCGGCCGATGCATAGTCGAACAAAGTACCATAGGCATCAAAGACGCATGCTCTAATGCCAAGCAATGGATTTTTGATCATCTTGAACTACACATGTGAATCTCTTCAGTCGTCATTTTCGTCGCCTCGATTGGAGCCTGCACGTCACCGCACAACAAAATTTCCCTGCGCGTAGTTCAGCTTGATTGTTATCGTACCTTCGTTGACCAACCACGGGCGAACCGTAAATTTTCGGGCGCCACTCGCGTGCATCGGGTCCTTTTCTGCAATAGACCGCGCTTCCGACAATGACGCCGCACGGATGACAACCATTCCATCGCCCATCCAGGACGCCTCGTCGTCGGTCCAGTGCGGACCAGCCGCAAACATGATTCCTTCGGCTTCCAGAGAGGACTGAAAAGCCAGATGCGCCTCGATATTCGCCATCACCGGACCCATGCCATTTGTCGGGGTCGTGAACACGACGTAGTACTGCGCCGCCAAATATCCCTTTTCTTTCGAGAGAGCGACAATGTCAGCGGCCGGTACGGATGTCGGTGTCATTTTTCACAATCACTTTTATGGCGGATATTGAACGTTGAGCGGGGACTAAACGGAAACCCATTGGCCGTCGCACAACAGGCGATGCTTCACCAAGCCGGGTTTCAGAGACTGCTCGACGAAACAGCCTTTTTGTGCCGCCGCCACCAACCGCCGCTTGTCGGCGTCGCTTGCCGGCCCTTCAATGGCGATATCCATCGTGAACTCGATCGGCGCCGACTCATAAGGCGCATTGCCGACTTGACGAGCCTCCCAATGGCAACGCGTGTTCACCGTAAATCCGTTGACAGTAATACCGAGCCGTTTTGAAAACGCCCTGATCTGCGTCATCACACACGCCGTCAGCGAACTGGTAAAATACGCAAGTGGATAAGGCGCCGAGCCGTCGCCGCCGTGAATCCCGCCTTCATCCGTCGGCAGTTCGTAGCTGACCGCGTGCGACCCACGCAGGTGGACCGCCACGTCATTGCGAAATTTCGATTTGTTGACGCCTTCGGCCTCGAACAAGACCTTGAAGCCGCTGGTAGCCGGAGCATCAGCCATTATTAGCACCCTCGATTGTTAAAGTCGTATCCAGATCGCTCTCCTGCCGCTAAGGCGCCGCGAGAGGGTACTGAAGTTTTCCCGATACGTAGGCTGATGGATATAAGATGACCTGGGTTCCCACCTTCTCAAACTGCGCTAGGTCGTTATTCTTTATGTTCTGGTATTGAACCTGAAAGATCCGGGCCTTGATCCACTCTCCATCAGGGCCAAACTTGACATCGCCAACGATGGTATGGTGGACATTGCGGCGGATATATTCGCCGATCTTCTCTTGATCGAGACTTTTGGTCGCCTCAACAGCATCAGCCAGAATCTGCATTCCCGCATATGAATACGGCGGCAAATAATAGCCAAGCGAGTCCACACCAGCCGCAATTGCTTTCGGCTTGTATCGACCAAGAAATTCCTTGATTCCCGGAAAGTCTGTTGTGGGTTCGGGAACGAAGGACTCAAAGCTCAAAAACCCATTGAGCAACGGACCAAGTTGCTGCTTTACGCTTGCGTACTGGGGGCCGACCATGCCCCCTCCGATCAACATTGGCTTCAGACCGATCTCACGGGCCCCTCGCACGATTCCGACAGTATTCGGCGGGAAGCACGAAATGTACACGATGTCCGCATTACTTGCCTGGATGGCACGCAAGATTGACGTAAAGTCGACCGTGTCGGCTCGAAAATTCTTGTTGTAGACAACCTTCAGGCCGTATTTTTTTGCCATGGCCTCGGCGCTAAGGGCAGCAGTATACGGAAACTCTGAGTCAGCGTACGAAATGGCAACAGTTTTTGGCTTTGGGTCCATGCTCATAGCGACATCAAAAAAACCTTCCGCAAAGGTGGCATGCGCATTTGGTCCAAATGGATAGATTTGAAAATATTTATTATAGCGAAATTTCTCGTTAACCTCCAATCCGGCTAAAGACATAAACACCTTCTTGCTCCGCATCGCAATTATCATTCCCGGACCAATAATGTTGGTACCGTAGCCGGAGATAAGAATGTCTACTTTATCGACTTCAACAAGCTTGCTATATATTTGCGTTACAAGATTGGGGTTGCTTTGGTCGTCGTAATAAAACAGTTGAATTTCACGTCCGAGCAGCCCGCCTTTAGCGTTTTGATCTTCCGCCCACATCTGCGTCGCTAACAGCGCAGCCTTTCCATTGCCCGCATAGGCCCCTGTGAGACCCATGCTGAAGCCTACTTTTATCGGCTCGGCAGCCAATGGCCGTTGCGGATGAAAAAGAACGAC
>JAQSCR010000507.1:3779-10566 GCA_029945495.1 Pseudolabrys sp.
GGGCTGCAAGACCAGCGACAATGCTGGACATCAGTCGATGACGGCGACGTGTACCCTTCATTTTTTTCCCCCGTTATCAGAATGTTCTCCGGCATTTGCCGTGAGGTTTTTAGATTCAATCGGCCAGACGATCGCTGTGAGCTAAGCCATTGGCGGATCGGAAAGATGGTTGATGTAGTTGCTCAGTGTCTTCATCGATATCCCAACCATTACGTCCAACAGTTGCGATTTGGTGTAGCCCGCCGCCAGAAACGCCTGCACCTCGTCATCCGGCAGCCAGCCTCGCCTGTCGACGAGCAGGGTTACGAACCGGTGTAACGCTTCTGTCTTTTGATCCGCGAGAGGAGCACGATCGGCGATCGCCTTGATGACGTCTTCCCGCACGCCGGCCATTTTTGCGCCGCGGCTGTGAGCGGCAACGCAATAATCGCACTTATTCTCGACGCTCGCGGTGAGAATGACTATATTCTGCTCGGTCGCGTTCAGTTCGGTGGCCTGGAAAATGTCCGCTAGCGCCGCATAAGCTTGAATTGCAGCCGGCGATTCAGCGGCGATGGCATAAAAATTCGGCACGCGGCCATATTTTTGTTTGACGTCTGAGATGCTCTTGCGGGACCCCTCAGGCGCGGTTTCAAGCGTATGCAGTTTAAAGTCATGTTTGGTCACTGCCACTCCTCCCGTACTGAATTCCAGCCGTAGCCCGGCCGCATCGCGCTGACCGCCATTTAAGTCTATTTTGATACGATCAGTCAAAGACAATTTAAGCGGCACATTTTGCCGTTTCTCCCCGCCGCATGTCTGCGCCACCGGCCGGCCTTAACAGCCGATCGGCAATAAATTCGGAAAAACCGCCGCCTAGCGGAACGAATTGCGGCGAACGCCGGTTGACCATCGCCATCGAATTCAGCGGCTTTGCGGTAGTCCGGCGGTGGCTTTCTGGCCGCCGCCATCATTTTGAACCAAACGGTCGCGCAAGGGCTGGAATCGCTTAAAAGGGGTTGACGGAGCCGGTAGCCGCAAGCCAAACACAATTATGTGATTTCAATCGCCCGCTTGCTGTAATGGTAGCCAGCGGCAAATTCAGCGAAACCATAGGCACTTCATCTGATGGCGGGCATCAAGCAATTCGATCAGGAAGCGGTGGTTGAACGTGCCATGCTGCAATTCTGGCGCGCAGGTTATGGCGCAACGTCTATTCAGGATTTGGAGCAGACTACGAAACTGGGCCGCGGAAGTCTTTACAATGCGTTCGGCGACAAAGAGGGACTTTTTGTCGCGGCTTTGAAGCGTTATCAGGATACAGTCGGCCACCAACGCATCGAGCAGCTTTCAAATCCAGATGCCTATCTTGCGGTGAAAAATTTTCTGAACCTGCTCGTCGACCAAATGGACAATCCCAGCCGCCCGCGCGGCTGCCTGCAAACCAATACCTCGCTTGAATTTCCGGATGTCCCCGACACGATCAACCGGATGATCGCCGAGCGCACCAAGGGAATTGAAAATACTCTTTTCACAGTTCTTGAGCGCGCCAAGCTCCAAGGTAGCATTGATCAGAATGCCGATACGCGCGCGCTCGCTCGGTTTTATCTTAGCGTCGCAAAAGGAGTCGGCGTTTTGCACAAAGTTTTTGCGGACGCGCCTATGTTGCGCGACGCCGTGACGGTGGCCATGAACGCCTGGCCAAAGCGCAAGCGCGCCGATCGGCGCTTAGCCAAGAATCAAAAGTCGAGCCAGATTTAACCGGCCAGGCTGCGACGGACTGTTCCTCCACCCATCTGGATTGAGCCTCACCTGAACGGAGTTTCTTGGCTAGATTGACCGGAGCGCAAGGCTATTGTTGGCCATTCGGATCGGCACCCTTGCTCCAGGCCGACACTGAGGTTCGGGACTTTCATGATATTCTTGGCGGGCAGCCGCTTGCGGTGGTCAATCTCGGCTCTGGTCATTGCCGCCATAGTGGCGATTGTCGGTTTTATGCTGGCGGGCGCACACGGCACCGGTAGTTGGACTTTTGGCCTCGCTGCCGAAGACATAAAGCAATATGCCGAAGCCTGGGCACCCTGGTCCGCGTTCGCATCGATGGGACTGATGGTACTGCATTCATTCGTCCCTCTTCCGGCAGAGATTATTGCCGTTGCTAACGGCATGATGTTCGGCTTCGTTGGCGGTATTCTTGTCACCTGGGCCGGCGCCATGCTTGGGGCCATCTTGTCGTTTGCCCTTGCCAGAAGCTTCGGCCGCCCTGCATTGCGCTGGATGGTCTCTGAGGAACGCTGGCGCAAGATTAACAGGTGGGAGTTTCGCCCGAGTTCGCTGCTCCTAGCGCGACTGATTCCCGTTATTTCCTTCAATCTTATCAATTATGCGGCTGGACTGGCGCGGGTCGGCTGGTGGCCATTTCTTTGGACCACAGCCGTCGGAATTCTGCCGCTGACCGTTGCAAGCGTCTCACTCGGCGACGCAATGCTTCAAGCCAGTTGGCTGATTGCAGGTGTTATCGTCGCTGGTCTCGTGCTTCTCTGGCTGATTTTTCGGCATCGGCACATGCAGCGCACGATAAACAATCTGTTCATTTCGGACTCTGCGCCACCTATGGACGACTAAAGCCGCCGCGCCCGTAAGTTCGCGCCACATTGCCCGTCCTTCGCTCTCGGAAGTCTCATATGGTGTGGGCAATGCCGCTTAGGTCACCAACGGCACTTTTACGCGCCTGCCACCTTCTCTGATCCCGCTGCGTTCTTAATTGCGGTCGTCAACGTTTCGCCTAAATCCGTCGCCTGATTTGCAAGCGCCTGCATTTGCGACTTTGCAAAATCGGCTTGCATCCCGAGCAGTTCATGGAGGTTTGTCACTTTGGCTATATTCTGCGCAAATTCGAATGAAGAGGCAGCGTTCTGTTCGGCGAAACCAAGCGCCTTAAGCCATACCTGCCGAGCTTCGGACTGAGCCGCGGACGCGCTCCATTCTATCAAGGCCGCGTTCTTGCGAGCGGCCGATATAGCTTCGTTTACGGCGTTCTGCATCTGATGCAAATTGCCGATCGCCAATTCCTGAAGCGGGTTCGAAGTGCTGCCCATGTTTATGTCCTCTTTCTGCGCTATAGCATCGCGAGCGCATGGTGAGGAATATTCGCTTCTTGGACGGAAAAGGTTACGGCGGACGGCCGGAAACGGGCAAAGTCATGCAAACCTAGAGGGCGCGGCATTATTGGTTCAATTGTGCGCGAGACCGGTGTCGCGTCGCTACACGAATACGTGAGCCAAGTAACAATTTTATCCTATCAGACGAAGTAGTCGTTCATAACGACCTATGTCACCAAAAATTGGACACACCCCAACAGATGTTATCGCACGAGCCGCCGCCCGGAGACATTCGAAAGCCGGTACTAAGGAAAGGTGTTCTCCACACTGACATTTGCATTATCGGAGCGGGCTCTGGCGGACTTTCGGTTGCGGCAGCGGCGGTCCAGATGGGCGCATCCGTCGTGTTGATCGAAAAGGGGGCAATGGGGGGTGACTGCCTTAATACCGGCTGCGTTCCTTCCAAGGCACTCATTGCGGCCGCCCATGCTGCGCATACGATCCGGTCCTATGCGCGCTTAGGCCTTGATCCACAGCAGCCGACACTCAACTTTTCAAACGTTCATAGTCATATTCATGGCGTCATCGCAGCAATCGCGCCTCATGACAGCGTAGAGCGTTTTGAAAGGCTCGGTGTCACGGTCATAAAGTCCGCGGCGCGCTTTGTAAGCGCCGATGCCGTTGAGGCAGGCTCGCAAAAGGTAATGGCGCGACGTTTTGTCGTAGCGACCGGATCGTCCGCTGCAATACCCCCGATTCCCGGCTTGTCAGAAGTGGCCTATCTCACAAATGAGAGCATTTTCGCTCTTACGGAACTGCCCCGGCATCTTGTTGTGATTGGTGGGGGGCCGATCGGCGTGGAAATTGCCCAATCGTTTCGTCGGCTCGGTTCGGACGTAACAGTCGTGGAGAAATTCGGCATCCTCGCCAAAGACGAACCTGAGGCAGTGGGAGTCGTAAGACGAGCGCTCACCGCCGACGGAGTCTCAGTCTACGAAAATACCGGCGTAATCGGCATTGCCCGCAATGGAAAAGACATCGACGTTCGTATCGAACCCGCACCGGGCGACGTTCGAGTCGTCACAGCCAGTCACCTTTTTGTTGCAGCCGGCCGCAAGCCAAATACCTCCGGTCTAGGTCTTGAGGCGGGCGGGATTGTTGCGACGCCTCGCGGCATCAATGTCGATGGACGCCTTCGGACAACCAACAAACGGGTATTCGCTATCGGCGATGTTGCCGGTGGGCCTCAGTTTACGCATATCGCCGCCTATCACGCCGGCATCGTCATTCGAAATACCCTCTTCGGTTTACCGGCCAATGTGGATTACAAAGCGCTGCCATGGGTCACTTACTCCGACCCTGAACTGGCGCATGCAGGCCTCACCGAGGACGACGCCAGAAAGTCTCACCATTCGGTCTCAGTCCTGCTATCGCCGCTATCCGGCAATGATCGGGCGCAAGCCGAGCGCGAAACGGAAGGCCTGGCGAAAATCATCCTTGGAAAGGGAGGCCGAATACTCGGCGCGACGATCGTGGGACCGCGCGCAGGCGAACTCATCGCCCTCTGGGGCCTAGCGATCTCAAACGGTCTCAAGATTGGGTCTGTAGCAAGTCTGATTGTGCCGTATCCGACCCTATCGGAGATTTCGAAGCGGGCCGCGGGAATGCATTACACGCCGACTCTCTTCGGGCCGCTGACGAAACGCATCGTTAGACTCGTCCAGCGCTTTCTTCCGTAGATTTCCGATATTCAAAGGACGCGCCGTGAGTCTTTCATTTCTGATAAATCCTCGATTTTGGGTAGCTGTAGCGGCGGTAGCCATTATCGTAGCGCTCCGGATGACTGAGCTCGGCGAAATCCTGTCGCTCGATACTCTGCGCGCCCACCGCGGCACGCTGGTCATTTGGGTTGAGGCAAACAATCTTCTTGCTTCGGCGGTATATGTCCTCGTCTATATAGGCGCCGTAGCATTCTCGATTCCGGGCGCAGCTATTCTTACCCTTACGGGAGGCTTCCTATTTGGCACGGCGCTTGGGACAGCGCTGACGGCAGCAGGTGCAACAGCAGGCGCAACGATAATATTCCTCTTCGCAAAGCTTCTGGTCGGCGATAGCGTATTTGATCGTCTTGGCACCCAATATCCGAGCCTGGTCGACGGAATTCGGAAAAATGCTTGGTCGTATTTGCTCGTCCTTCGTTTCGTGCCGCTATTTCCGTTCTTTCTCGTCAATCTCGTCGCGGCTTTCGTTGGCGTGAAGCTGTTGACTTACGTTATTACGACAACTTTTGGTATCCTACCGGGCACGATCGTATATTCACTTTCCGGCGCCGGCATCGGAACCATCCTCGATCAAGGTGAGAACGTCTCAGTCGGTACTATCCTCACCCCGACAATCCTTTTCGCTCTATTTGGACTAGCGGCGCTTTCACTTGCCGCGATCCCAATCCGCAAAAGGCTCCAAGGATGAGCGTGCCCAAGGTGCACAGCCGGCAACTTGCAGATGAAAGCCGGCGCCGCAATTCACTGGATTCGCGTTCGGTACACTCCTGACGGAAGACATTCGTAATGTCCACCATCGCCACCAAGCCAATTTCTCGATATCCTTGGTTCGTCCGCCTCTTCTTCTGGAGGCAGAAGCGCACATATGGGCGCATCCTCGAACCCGGTCTGCTATGGGGGCGATCACCTTGGGTATTCGCAGCCATGGCGATGCTTTATGGTGCATTGGATCGCAGGTCGTCACCGCTTACTCCAGCGCTACGATCCCTTGTTACCGTGCGCGTCTCACAGATCAATCACTGCGCGTTTTGCGTTGATATAAACTCCGCAACCCTGGTGAAGCGAGGCGTTTCGATTGAAAAAGTAAGCGTTTTGAATGGATGGCGCGACAGCCTCCTTTTCGCGTCCGATGAATGCCTGGCGCTCGAATACGCCGAGGCAATGACTGTATCCGGCCGCGGCGTGGACGACACATTGCGCGCGCGTCTTAAGCAGCATTGGGATGACGACGCAATCGTTGAACTGACCGCCCTGATTGCGTTCCAGAACCTGTCGTCGAAATTTAACGCGGCGCTTGATGTTGCCCCTCAAGGATTTTGTAACTTGCCTACATAAGTCGCCGGAAGCCCATGATCTGCCCCCTTTGAAGTGGTCCTCCCTGAGGTATGGTTTTGACCATGGAGGATACGATGGCGAGGAAGAGGCATACGGCGGAAGAGATCGTTACGAAGCTTCGGCAAGTCGATGTGTTGATGGCGCAGGGTCGGCCGGTGGCAGACGCGGTTCGATCGATAGGCGTGACGGAAGTAACGTACTATCGATGGCGCAATGAATACGGCGGCCTCAAGGGCGACCAGGTCAAGCGACTCAAAGAACTGGAGACCGAGAATGGTCGCCTCCGGCGAGCGGTCTCAGACCTGACACTGGACAAGCTGATCCTGGTAGAGGCTGCAAAGGGAAACTTCTAAGCCCCTCGCGCCGCCGGGCGTGCGTGGATCATCTTGGCAAGCATCGCAATGACATCAAGCTCAAGCATGACTCCCATCAGGGACTTCATGACCATCAACGCCGACAGAACCGCTTTCGCCACAAACCCGGCAACCATACCTTTTAATAGATTTGAACCGCTCATTTGAACCTCCAAGGGGTTTTGCTGAGCATTCCGGCGATCGCGACCAGTCGTTCCAACGCATCGCGACCAGTGTG
>JAQSCR010000508.1:0-7253 GCA_029945495.1 Pseudolabrys sp.
CGCCGTGACTTGGCGAAATAGTCGCGCCACGTCTTTTCGCGCCAGATGCCACGGACCTTTTCGCGCAGCGCGAGTTGCGCGGGATGCGCGTCGGCGCGACGCTTCAATACCTGAGGCATCGTCAACGTCGCGAGGGTCGCAGGAGTGAGATCGAGAGCCGTCATGCCGCCGAACTCCTGGCGCCGAGATAGGCCTCAATGACGTCCGGATTGGCCGAAACCTCGGCCGGCGAGCCTTCCGCGATCTTGGCGCCGTAATTCATGACGCAGACATGGTCGGAGATGTCCATGACGATGCCCATGTCGTGCTCGACCATCAGCACGGTCAGGCCGAGTTCATCCTTCAGATCGAGAATGAAGCGCGCAATGTCCTCGCGTTCTTCCTGGTTCATCCCCGAGACCATTTCGTCGAGCAACAGCAGGCGCGGCTTGATCGCGAGCGCGCGGCCGAGCTCGACGCGCTTCTGCAGGCCGTAAGACAGTGTGCCGACCGGCTGATCGCGAATATCCTCGATCTCGAGGAATTCGATGATCTCTTCGACCGATTCCCGCGCTTTGATCTCTTCGCGGCGGCTGAAAACGGATCCGCTTTCAGATGCGTATGCATTCCGACCAGCAGGTTGCTGGTCACCGTCTCGTGCTTGAACACCGCCAGATTCTGGAACGTGCGGGCGATGCCCAGGCTGGCGAGCGCGTAGGTTGGCTGGCGTGTGATCTCGACGCCGTCAAAAACGATGCTGCCCGCGGTCGGCTTGAAGATCGCGCTGATCAGGTTGAACAAGGTGGTTTTCCCGGCGCCGTTCGGGCCGATCAGGCTGCATATGCGGCCCTGTTCGACGGAAAAGCTGACATCGGACACGGCCTTGATGCCGCCGAAGCTCTTCGAGACGTGATCGAGCGTGAGAAGGGCGGTCATGACAGCCACCGTTTGCGGCGCTTGTAGTGCTTGACGTCGCGCATGCTCTTGCGCTCGCCGGCGCCGCCGAAGCCGAGATAGAACTCCTGCACGTCGGGATTGGCTTGCAGGCGCGCCGAAGGGCCGTCGAGAACGATGCGGCCGTTCTCCATGATGTAGCCGTAACTCGCGACCGACAGCGCCAACTGCGCATTCTGCTCAACCAGCAGCACGGTCAGGTTCTGTTCGGTGTTCAAGCGCGTGATGGTGTTGAAGATGCCCTCGATGACCTGCGGGGCCAGCCCGAGCGACGGCTCGTCAAGCATCAGGATGCGCGGCCGCGCCATCAGCGCCCGGCCGATCGCGACCATCTGCTGTTCGCCGCCGGAGAGATAGCCGGAGATGTCGTGGCGACGATCCTTGATACGGGGGAACATGTCGTAGACCATTGCAAGGCCGTCACGCACTTCGGTCCGGTCGCGGGTGTAGCCGCCCATCAGCAGGTTTTCTTCGACCGTCAGCGTTGCAAACAAGGCGCGGCCTTCGGGGACCTGCACCAAACCGCTGGCGACGATGTGCTCCGGCGACCAATCGTGGATATCGCCGCCGGCGAGTTTGATCGTGCCGGAGCGTATCTCGCCGTCTTCGCGCTCGAGCACGCCGGAGATTGCCTTCAGCACGGTGGATTTACCGGCGCCGTTCGAGCCGAGCAGGGCGACGATTGCGCCCTCCGTCACGTCGATGGAAATGTCGCGGACCGCCTCGATGGCGCGGTCGTAGAAGACCTGGATGTTCGACAGCGAGAGCATGGCGGTCATCCCGTCACCCCCTCGCAACGACTATGGTGAAACGAGTGCGTCACGACGCGGCCTCGCTTGCGGAAAATGCCGCGAGCGGTCCACGCGGCGCCAGCCACGCTTTCGGAACGGGGATCGGCATGTCGAGCAGCATTTGCGCAAATGCCTTGCCCTGCGGGTCATGGCGCAGAGAGGCAATGCCGCCCCCGTCGAGGGCATTTTGCATCAGGAAATTGAAGCCGTGCAGGCCCGGCAGCGAGAAGCGCTCCACCGGGCCGGCGACGATGTGGCCGAAGTATTGCTTGACGGCGGCCGCGGTGAGCGACCGTTCGATCGCCGGGACGAATTCGGGCAGTCGCGCCAGAATGCCGATATTGGCGCTGTCGCCCTTGTCGCCGCTGCGGCCATAAGCCAATGCGATCAGCGGTACCTCGACCATCGGTTGGTCGGGCAGGCGCGTGGCAGCCTGTTCGCTGGCGTTATCGCTTTGTGCGGTCGACTTGGTGGCGGTCGCAACATTGTCGCTCACAACAATGTCCTGATCGCCGACCAATAAGTGAGGCGTCACTTTGCTCTTGTCGACCAACAGCGAATAGAGCCTTACCAGGGGGGTAACCTTGGGGCGACCGGCGGAAAATCCAGTGATGCCTTGCGCCATCGACGTCGCGCTCGGGAGGAATTCACGCGAAAGGAGTTCGCATGCCTCTTTATCGTCATGATGGACCGCAAGCTTGAGAATGACCTCGCGTACGCTGGCGTTGCGGGCATGCGGACCATAAGTGTCTTCCGCTCCCAGCGCCTCGACCGAAACGCGGCGGAAATCCCCTAGATTGCGCGCGGTCATGAACCGGCGGGTTCGTGCGAGAATTGCTTCTGCCGTCCGCCGTGCCTTGGCCGCGGCGTCGCGGCCGCCGATCATCATGGTGCCGGTCGCCTTGAAGCCGTCGGCGTAGGTGGCGCTGACCTTGTAGGTCGATGTCGGAGCGCTGCCGCGCGCGCCGGTGACGCGCACCTGATCAGGGCCGATTTCTTCGAGGTGGACGCCGCTGAAGTCGCACACGACGTCAGGCAAGATATAGCGACGAGGATCGCCAATTTCATAGACGATTTGTTCGGCCACGGTCGGCGGACTGATGCGGCCGCCGGTACCTGCCGGCTTGGAAAGAACGAACGAGCCGTCGCTTTGACACTCGGCGATGGGGAAGCCCATGTCTTCCCAGCCGGGCACATCTTGCCAGTCGGTCGTGATGCCTCCGGTTGCTTGCGTCCCACATTCGAGGACGTGGCCGGCCAGGCTTCCCATCGCGAGCCGATCGTAATCGTCTCTCGGCCAGCCGAACGCGTGGATCAGCGGTCCAAGAGCCAGTGCGCTGTCGGTACACCGGCCGGTGATGACGATATCGGCACCGGCTGATAAAGCAGCGGCGATCGGAAATGCGCCCAAGTAGGCGTTCATGCTCCAGAGGTCGGCCGGCAACGGCGCGCCGTTGAACATTTCGGTGGCGCCCGCTTTGCGCAAGTCGTCCGCGATCGGCAGCAGGTCGTCGCCGACCACGACGGCGACCTTCAGGTCGAGGTTGGCTTCTTTCAGGATCGCTTCGATGGCCGCGCGGCAGCCGAGGGGATTGACGCCGCCGGCATTCACGACGACGCGAATCTTCTGTTCGGCAATCCGCCGCCCCAGCCGGCTCATCAGCGACACGAAATCCGGCGCATAGCCGGCCTTCGGCTGCTTGGCGCGGGCGCGCGCCAGAAGCGACATCGTGATTTCGGCGAGGTAGTCCATGATCAGGACGTCGATCTTGCCTTTTTCGACAAGCTGAATCGCGCCGTCCTCGGAGTCGCCCCAGAACCCGCCGCCACCGCCGATGCGAATGCTCTTGCTCATGGGCGTTTCACTTGCCCTCAAATTTCGGGGCGCGCTTGTCAGCGAACGCGCGCATGCCTTCGCGGGCGTCCTCGGTTTGCGCCATCGCCGGCAGCATCAGCTGCGCGTATTCCCAACCGGCGCGGATCGTCATGTCGCGCATCGCATGGAAGCCGATCTTGCCGAGGCGGATGCCAGTCGGAGAGCGGTCGACAATGCGGGCCAGCAGCCAGTCGAGTTTGCTGTCCAGTTCGGAAGACGGAACAACATAGTTCACGAGGCCGGCGGTTAGCGCTTCCTGCGCCGTCAGTGCTTCGCCGGTGATGCACATTTCCATGAGGCGGCGGGCGGGGATCACACGCATGAGGTGAGGCATGATCATCATCGGAAATAATCCGATTTTGGATTCGGGCGTGCCGAAGGTGGCGTCGGCTGATGCGACGGCAAGATCGCAAGCACAGAGCAGCCCGAGGCCGCCGGCCATCGCGTGGCCGTTGACCCGCGCGACGATCGGCAGGTCGCATTCTTCCATCAATTTGAAGAGGTTGACGACGTAGTTGCGCGGCTGCGCGGGGTTGACGGCGAACGGCGCGCCGTCGGCGGTCGGATTGAGATCCCCGCCGGCGCAGAACGCACGGTCGCCTGCGCCGGTCAGGACGATAGCGCGCACCGCGCTACTGCCGGCGGCGCCGCGGATGCCCGCGCCGATACCCACAATAACCGCTTCATTGATCGCATTCCGCCGTTCGGGGCGGTTGATGGTGATCCACAGCACGGCGCCGCGGCGTTCGACGAGGACCTGTTCAGGCATCGACGGTAACTCACTTGGTTTATGGCACCAGCGCGGCCGGCAATCCGGCAAATGCCAGGCAGATGAAGCCTACTCAATAAATGTCGCCAAAAAGACCTAGGACGACCCGCACCACGGTCCGCCTGGATTGCCGGCCGCGCCGGCAGGTCACAGAAGCGACATTCATTTTACGGGTAAAATAGCGTATTTTCCTCCGAGCCGGCGACTTGCGCGCCGTTGTCATTGTCGTTCGCAGTGTGACGCAATGCGTTGACTGCGATTAGGTGAATGCGCCTCATTAACTGACATCGGGCTTGCGATGTCAACGCAAAAAGGAGATATCCCACGCGGCGTTACAGCAATCGGATGGCCGGCGAACGGCCGCGCAAGGTCTTCGTAAGGTCAGCCGGGCGTCCAGTCCAAGGGATCGGGACGGCCGGCGGCGATTAGCTCACGATCTCAATCGCGACCGCAGTCGCCTCACCGCCACCGATACAGATCGCGGCGATGCCACGCTTCAGGCCGCTGGCCTTGAGGTTGCGCGCCAGCGTCAGCACGAGGCGAGCGCCGGATGCTCCGACCGGATGGCCGAGCGCGCAGGCGCCGCCGTGAACGTTGACGTTTTCATGAGCCAGGCCGAGCTCGCGCATCGCGGCCATGACGACCACGGCGAATGCCTCGTTGATTTCAAACCTGTCGACCGACGCCAGCGACCAGCCGGCCTTGGCGGCGACGTTGCGGATTGCATCGATCGGCGCCAGCGTGAACCATTCAGGCTCGCGGGAAAAACTCGTATGCGCCACGATATGAGCAAGCGGGGCGGCGCCCAGCTTCTCCGCGCGGTGGAGCGACGTTATGACCACGGCCGCGGCGCCGTCGGAAATCGAGCTGGAATTTGCCGCCGTCACGCTGCCGTCTTTGGTGAAGACCGGCCGCAATGTCGGGATTTTTTCGATGGCGGCGTTTTGCGGCTGCTCGTCTTTTGCGATTTCGAGCGGCCCCTTGCGTGTCGCGATGGTGACGGGAGTGATCTCGTCCTGCAGAAAGCCGTCGGCCGCCCGTTGCGCGCGTGTCAATGAGGCGATGGCGAACGCATCCTGCTCCTGGCGAGAAAACTGGTAGCGCTCGGCGGTTGCCTCAGCGAAGTGGCCCATCAGGCGTGCATCGGAGCCGAAGGAATCGCAAAGGCCGTCGAGCAACAAATGGTCTTCGGCCTTTACCGCATTGGGCTTGGTAACATTGCGCAAACTGGGGTTTTCCCGCATTCGCAGCAAATGCGGCGCGTTGGTCATGCTCTCCATGCCGCCGGCAACAACGACGTTGCTGGTGCCGAGCGAGACGGCATCATGGGCCTGAATGATCGCCTGCATGCCCGAGCCGCACATCTTGTTCACAGTGACGCAATTGGCGGACCATGGAATCCCGGCCTTGGCGGCGGCCTGCCGGGCCGGCGCTTGGCCCATTCCGGCAGGCAACACCACGCCCATGACGACGTCATCGACATCGGAGGCAGCGACGCCGCTTTTGACCAACGCAGAAGCGATGGCATGACCGCCGAGCACCGTAGCCGATTGCGAGGCGAGCGCGCCGTTGAACGAGCCGAAAGCCGTGCGCGCGCCGCCAAGGATGACAATCGGATCGGCCATTGCTTTTGTCCCGAGTGCGAGAAATCGTCCGTTGTTTATAGTCCGTGCAACCGCATGGCCGTTATTTCAGCAGCTCTTGGCTGATGATGAGCTTACGCACTTCAGTGGTGCCGGCGCCGATTTCCAACAGCTTGATGGCGCGATAAAGCCGGTTGATCTCGGATTCCCAGATATAGCCTGAGCCGCCGTGAATCTGCACTGCTTCCGACAGGACGCGGTTCATTGTGTCGGCCGCGTACATTACCGACGCTGCGGTGAGTGCATGGATGGGACCGCGACCGCCGCCGCCGACTTCGAGGTCATTGGCTGCCGCAAGGACACGGTAATTGAAGGTCCGCATCGTCTCGATCCAGACATACATGTCCGCGAGTTTCGATTGGATCATCTGGAATTCGGCAATCGGCTTGCCGAACTGCTTGCGTGTCTTGGCGTAGTCGATGCTGAGCTCCAATGCGCGCTCCGAAATGCCAAGGCAGATCGGCGAGATCATCGCGCGTTCAAGGTTCAGCCCGCTCATGACCACGGCGACACCGCGGTTCTCGGCGCCGACCATGTTTTCGGCCGGCACGCGGCATTCCTCGAACACCAGCTCTGCCGTCTGGCTGCCGCGAAAGCCCATTTTTTCGAGCTTCTGCGCCACCTTGAAGCCGGGGAAGCCCTTTTCGACGATAAAGGCCGAAATACCGTGCGGGCCCTTTTCCGGCGCAGTCTTGGCGTAAACGAGAAGTACGTCGGCGACCGTGCCATTGGTTATGTAGATCTTGCTGCCGTTAAGGACGTAGTGATCGCCGTCGCGCCGCGCCGTGGTGCGCATCGAGCCAAGCGCGTCGGAGCCGGCCTCCGGCTCGGTGAGCCCGAGCGCGCCGATTTTGGTGCCGTTGCAGAGGCCAGGCAGGTATTTGCGCCGCAAATGATCGTTGGCGTTACGAAAGATATTATTGAGCGCCAGGTTTTCGTGCGCGACCCAGCTGAGCGCGATTGCATGGTTCCAACGCGAGAACGCTTGCAGGATGAGGCCGCTGGTAAACAGGTCGCTGCCGACGCCGCCGAACTCGGGCGATACCGTGACGCCAAAGAAGCCGGCGGCACCGATCTTGGGGAAGGCATCGTCCGGCCACCACTCGTCTGCGTCCATGCGCGGGGCGAGAGGCGCAAGCTCTTTGCGGGCGAATTTATCGGCGTGGTCGAGCACTTCCCGATGTTCATCTGAGAGGCTGAAAAGGACTTCGAAGTTGCTCAGATTGCCGTTACGCTCGGTC
>JAQSCR010000508.1:7263-10535 GCA_029945495.1 Pseudolabrys sp.
CATTGCCTGCAGACGTTGATCGCTTTTAGTGAAGATAGTTCATTATGTCCAGCCTCCGTCTCTTTTAGAGTGATGTGTTCAAAACGTCGCAACGGATGGTCCCGTGCCACGCGAGACGGATTGATTGTAGGTCCTGCGGCGGCGAAATCATTGACATTCCGCTTATAAATGAGTTTTATTCATCAGTATTTGTAGCCTGCAAATCGTTACCCGATGCTGCCATCAAACAATGGGTATGCCGTTGGCCCGCTCCCCGGTTTTTCGGTTGTCACGTGAGCGCAGGGTGGCCGACATCGTGGCGGCGGCGCGCTGCGTCTTTGAGGACAAGGGCTATGACGACGCGCTGATCTCCGATATCGCCGCGCGGGCCGATGTGGTCGAAGGCACCATCTATCGCTATTTCGAGAACAAGCGCGCGTTGTTCGCCAGCGTCATCGAGCAATGGTACGGCGAGATGCTCCTCGACCATGATGAAAAGTTGCAGGAGATCCGCGGCACGCGGAACCGGTTGCGTTTCATGATCTGCAGGCACCTTGAGGCGATCCACGAACAACCGGCGTTAAGCCGCCTGGTGTTTCAGGTGTTGCGAACGGGCACCGACTATCGCCAGACCGCGGTGTTCGAACTCAATCGGGCGTATACGCGCAAGATCGTCGGTATCGTCAAGGAAGGCCAGGTGCGCGGGGAATTCCGCAGCGATATTCAGCTACGGCTGGTGCGCGACATTATCTATGGCTGCATCGAGCACCAGACTTGGGCATTTCTGCGCGGCGAGGGTGATTTCTCGCCGGACGTAGCAGCCGACGCGATTGCCGAATTGGTGTATCGCGGGCTTGCAATGCCGGGGCCGGATTCGCATGGTCATGAGAGAAGCCTTGATCTTGTCGACCGGCTGACGCATGTCGCGGGACGGCTGGAAGGCTTAGATGGCAACGCCGCGCGGGATCTCTAATAAGACTAGACCGTGGAGGATGACATCGTGAACGATGAGGTGGCGCGGACAGCGGCCGGCACGCAGATGTCGCCCGGCGGCGAGATCGGCCGCGCGGGATATCTCTCGGTCTACGAGCTGTTTTGTTCTCGGGTGCGCCGGAACCCGAACGCTCTGGCCATCGAGGAGGGCGATCGCCGGCGGAGCTATGGCGAGCTTGATGTACGCGTGCGCCGCGTCGCCAGTCTGCTGCGGCAGCATAATGTCTTGCGCGGCGACCGGATCGCGCTGCTTTCCGAGAACTGCGGCGAGTACCTCGAACTGCAACTCGCGGCGGCCCGCGTCGGCGCGATCGTCGCCTGCCAGAACTGGCGGCTGGTGCCGAAGGAGCTGGAACACTGCATCAACATGGTGACGCCGAAGCTTGTCGTCGTGTCGCCGCGCTTCGCGCCCGGACTGCACTCAATCAGACTTGGCGATGCACGCGTGGTTGAGCTTGGCGCTGGCTACAACGCCATGGTCGATGCGCTTGCCGAGGACACAATCCGGACTGAGGTCGCGCCGGAAGACGGGCTGGTGATTCTTTATACCTCTGGCACGACGGGCATGCCGAAGGGGGCCTTGATAAGCCATCGCGCCGAGATCGCGCGGAACACGCTGCTGCGGATGGATATGGGCGCGGCCGACACCGACGGATTTGTGGCGTGGGCGCCAATGTTCCATATGGGATCCACCGACCAGACGCTTGGCGCGATGATGTCCGGTGCGGCGGTTGTGGTGATCGACGGCTTCAATGCCGAAAAGATCATTGATGCGATTTCGCGCCACAAAATCGGCTGGCTGCTTTTGATGCCCGGGTCGATCGAGCCGGTGGTGACATTGCTGCAGCAAAAGCCGGTCGCCGTAAAAGGCGTCAGGGCCGTTGGCGCGATGGCCGATCTGTTGCCGACCAAGCTGATCGCTGAATTATCCGGGCTGATTGGCGCGCCATTCTTGAACAGCTTCGGCTCGACCGAGACCGGACTTGCGCCGACCTGCGCCGGACTTATTCCGCCGGGAACGGTGCCGACCTCACTGTCTAAGCGGCAAAGCGCGCTGTGTGACGTGCGGTTGGTCGATCCGGATAATAACGAGGTAGCCGACGGTCTGCCGGGCGAGGTTGCGATCAGAGGACCCAGCGTCTTTTCAGGATACTGGAATGCGCCCGAGACGAACGCCCGCGATTTCGCCGGCGGCTGGTTCAGGATGGGCGATCTGATGCGCCGCAATCCCGACGGCACGTTCGACTTTGTCGACAGGGCCAAATACATGATCAAATCCGGCGGCGAGAACATCTATCCAGCCGAGATCGAACGCGTGCTGCTGGCCGATCCGCGCGTTGCCGACGCGGTGGTCGTGCGCAAGAAGGATGATAAATGGGGCGAAGTGCCGGTCGCCTTCGTCGCGCGTCTCGGTGACAATCTCAGTGAAGCGGATATCGAAACGATGTGTCGGCGCGAGCTGGCAAGCTACAAGCTCCCGCGGGAAATTCACTTTGTCACCTTCGAGGCATTTCCGCGCAGCACCACGGGAAAGATCCTGCGCCACGAAGTCGAGAAGTGGCTGTGAGCACATTCCGGCATACCGAGCGGCGAGACACCTCATGTTGACGAAATCGCCGAGCCGTCTCACCGCGTTGACCAAGGGGCGCTTGTCGCTGCCGCTTATCGGGGCGCCGATGTTCATCGTGTCCGGGCCCGAACTCGTCATCGCGCAATGCAAGGCCGGCATTGTCGGCAGTTTTCCGGCATTGAACGCGCGGCCGCAGGGCGTGCTCGACGATTGGCTGGCGCGCATCACCGAGGATCTTGCCGCGCACGACCGCGCCTATCCCGACCGGCCGGCGGCGCCTTTCGCCGTCAATCAGATCGTGCACAAATCGAATAAGCGGATCGAGGACGACCTGGCGCTGTGCGTCAAGCATAAGGCGCCGATCGTCATCACCTCGCTCGGCGCGCGCGAAGAGGTCAACGCCACGGTGCACAGTTACGGCGGGCTGGTGCTGCACGACGTCATCGATGTCGGGTTTGCCCGCAAGGCAATTGAAAAAGGCGCGGACGGATTGATCGCGACCCACGAAAAGCGGGACGACCATGTGCGGGAAAACAACGATATCCCGCAGCGGCAAGACTGGAAGCGTACGAAGTTCGGACATGATGCTCTTTACTCCCGGCCGTCGCGGCGTCCGCGCTCGGCCATGCGGGCCGCCGTTGCTCAGACGATGCGCCTGAGTCCATCGGCCCGTCCGTCCGAGACTGGACGGAATGTCTCTAGTTATGTGGACGTTTCGCAACTGCGTTCA
>JAQSCR010000509.1 GCA_029945495.1 Pseudolabrys sp.
TGGCGATCTTCACCGGCCAGATCGCCGCGGCGCTGGCCGCCGGCAATACCGTGGTGGCCAAGCCGGCCGAGCAGACGCCGCTGATTGCCTATGAAGCCGTCAAGCTGATGCACGCGGCCGGCGTGCCTGTTGGCGCCCTGCATCTTGTACCGGGCGACGGCAAAGTCGGCGCGATGTTGACCGCGCACGGCGGCGTCGCCGGCGTCGCCTTCACCGGCTCGACCGAGGTCGCGCGTTCGATCAACCGCGCGCTCGCCACCGGCAACGGTCCAATCCCCGTTCTGATCGCCGAGACCGGCGGCATCAATGCCATGATCGTCGACGCCACCGCGCTGCCCGAACAGGTGACCGACGATGTCGTAACCTCGGCATTCCGTTCCGCCGGTCAGCGCTGTTCGGCCTTGCGGCTGTTATGCGTGCAGGCCGATGTTGCCGAGCGCGTGCTCACTATGGTCGAAGGCGCGGCGCGCGAACTGAAAATCGGCGACCCGCGCGATCCAGCAACGCAGATCGGTCCGGTGATCGATCGCGAAGCCAAGGACAAGCTCGATCGCTGGATCGCGGCCATGGACGGGCGCGGCGCCGTTCGGCTACGCGGTGAAGCGCCATCGCACGGCAGCTTTGTCGCCCCAG
This sequence comes from Pseudolabrys sp., assembly GCA_029945495.1. Taxonomy (GTDB): domain Bacteria; phylum Pseudomonadota; class Alphaproteobacteria; order Rhizobiales; family Xanthobacteraceae; genus Pseudolabrys. The sequence continues at coordinate 634 of JAQSCR010000509.1, forward strand.
CCATCGTCGAGCTCGACCACGCCCGCGATCTCAAGGAAGAAGTGTTCGGGCCGGTGCTGCATGTGGTGCGCTGGCAAAGCGGGGAGCTCGACGCGCTACTCGACGACCTCGCGGGCAACGGTTACGGGCTGACGCTCGGCATCCATTCGCGCATCGATACGACGATCGCGCATGTCGCCGCGCGGCTCGCGCACGGCAATGTCTATGTCAATCGCAACATGATCGGCGCCGTGGTCGGCTCCCAACCGTTCGGCGGCAACGGCCTCTCCGGCACCGGCCCGAAAGCCGGCGGACCCGATTACCTGCACCGCTTTACGCTCGAGCAGGTGGTGACGGTCAACACCGCGGCCTCCGGCGGCAACGCCACGCTTCTATCCGAGGACGAGTAGGCGGAACCGGCGGCGCGACATTCCGTCACGTTGCCATGTTCGGCCGGGTTCCCGTCACAGGGAGTGCGCTGCTGCGCCGTTGAATCGTTAGGTACCCAGAAGGGAGAACGATCATGCGAAGCCTGAAAGGCTCCATCGCAGCAGCTTTAGCCGCCGCCGTGGTGCTCAGTTCGATCAGTTTCAATGCCGCCGAAGCCCGCAGCCGTCATTACCACCGCGGAAATGCGGCAGCCGTCGGCGCGGTCGTTGGTCTGTTCGGCGTCATCGCAGCCGCGGCGGCGGCCGACAGCTACCGCGACCGTTACAATGGCGGCTATTACGGCGGCGGTCCTTATTACGGCGCCTATGGCTATGGTCCGGCTTACGGCTATGCGCCGTATTACGGCGGCTATCGGCACCATCGCCGCCATTGGCGGTAGCGCCCCTGCGGCGCGGGCCGAGAGGATCGGCCCGGCCGCGCCCTGTTCGTTAACCGGTTTTGAGGCCGGATCGGCTATGGTCAGGCATGGCTGATTCGGTCGCCCGGCTTTATGACGCCGTGATTGCCGTTCGGGGCACGGACCCGACGAAATCGCGCACGGCTCGGCTGTTGCGCTCCGGCCGCGCCAAAATGGCCAAAAAGCTGGCGGAAGAGGCGGTCGAGGTCGTCATCGACGCTATGCACGGCCAGACCGAGGCCGTGGTCAGGGAAAGCGCCGATCTTCTCTATAATCTCGTGGTGCTCTGGGTTCACGCCGGGGTCCATCCGGACGACGTCTGGGCCGAAATGCAGCGGCGCGAGAAAATGTTCGGGATCGCCGAAAAACTGCCAAAGGATATGGTACCGGGTGTGGCACGCCGTAAAGCCGCGTCCAAGGTCGTATCCAAGGTCGTATCCAAGGTCGCGCCCAAGGTCGTATCTTTGGAAGCCCGGCGCCTGCCCAAGCGTCGCTGATCCGTCACAATTTTCCGCCAAAAGCCTGTCCATGAGTGCTGACATGACCGTTGAGGCCGCCCCGCCGCGCAATTTATTGCGCCGCCTGTATGACTGGTGCATCGACGCCGCCCACAAGCCGCATGCGATGTGGACCATGGGGGCGATCGCCTTCGCGGAAAGCTCGTTCTTTCCAATTCCGCCCGACGTAATGCTGATCCCGATGGCGCTGGCGCGCCCGCAACGCGCCTATGTGATGGCGGCCTGGTGCACGCTCGCCTCGGTGCTGGGCGGCATAGTCGGCTATGGCATCGGCTCGTTGCTCTACGATTCGGTCGGCGCCTGGCTCATCCATCTCTATGGCTATGGCGACAAGGTCGAGACCTTCCGCGCTGCCTATGCGCAATGGGGCGCCTGGATCATCCTGCTCAAGGGCCTGACGCCGATCCCCTACAAGATCGTGACGATTACATCCGGGTTTGCCGGTTACAATTTCGGGCTGTTCATTGTCTTTTCGATCATTGCTCGCGCCGGGCGCTTTTTCGTCTTGGCCTTCCTGCTGCATCGCTACGGCGAGCAGGCCCGCCATATCATCGAAAAGCGACTGGGATTGTGGGTTTCGCTGGCCGCCGCGGTGGTCGTCATCGGCATCGTGATTGCAGTATACTTGATATGAGCGAATCGGCATTCCTCATTTCCGCCTGTTGACGGCAATAGGGACGCGGTGGTGAACATGCCGCCGGGCAGATTTATGCCAACAAGGCCGCCAGTCCGATGTCTTCTCACTTTACGACTAGCCGGAAACTGATCTTGATCCGCCATTCGGCGGCGATCGGGCTTGTCGTGGCGGGCCTGGGAATCGTCTCGACATTGGCCGTGGCGCAAGAGCGACGGCCGCCTCAGCATGAGCCGGGCTTTTTCGAGAGTATCGGCCGCTGGTTCGAAGAGCAGGGCAAGAAGGTCGGCTCTACGTTCAAGGATGCCGGCAAGAATGTCGAAAACTTCGGCCACGAAGCCGGCGTCGCCGCCAAGACCACGGTTGAAGGCGCCAAGGACGCGGCCGGCGCGGTTGCCCGCCTTCCAGTGGCGCGCGTGGTCACCGGTCACGCGAAGTGCCAGAACGCGCCGAATGGCGCGCCGGACTGCGTGGCGGCGGCCACTGCCATGTGCAAGGCCAAGGGCTTCGAGAGCGGCAAGAGCGCGGACATGACCACGGCCGAAGTCTGCCCGGCGCAAGTCTATCTGTCCGGCCGCACCAGCGGCCCCGGCTGCAGGACTGAAACCTTCGTCTCGCGCGCGCTCTGCCAATAGGCCGGCTGTCGCAACCACTTGTCTCGGCTTGTTTCCCCTTCGCGCCTGTGTTTCCGTTTCCGACAAGAACGAAAATATAGGGGAGGGCGCGGCCCATGAACTTGCACGCCAAGTTGCTCGAACGCGAAGCCGCCGGAAAGCCGGTGACTGTCGGCGTCATCGGCGCCGGCAAATTCGGCACCATGTATCTGTCGCAGGCGCGGTTGACCGCCGGCACGCACATCGTCGGCGTCGCCGATCTCGATGTTACGCGCGCCCGCAGCCAGTTGAAAACCGCCGGCTGGCCGCCGGAGCTTTATGCCGCCACCTCGCTCGACGACGCGCATCAGCGCCGTGCGACGTTCATCACTTCCGACGCCGACGCCATGATCGCCGATCCGCGCATCGAAGTGATCGTCGAAGCAACCGGCGTGCCCGGCGCCGGCATTCATCACGCGCTGCGCGCGATCGATCACGGCAAGCATATCGTCATGGTCAATGTCGAAGCCGACGCGGTTGCCGGCCCCTTGCTGGCACGCAAGGCCAAGGCCGCCGGCGTGGTCTATTCGCTGGCCTGGGGCGATCAGCCGGCGCTGATCTGCGAGCAGGTCGACTGGGCGCGCGCGGCCGGCTTCAAGGTGATCGCGGCCGGCAAGGGCACGCGCTACGAGCCGCATTATCACAAGTCGAACCCCGACAATGTCTGGGACATTCTCGACAAGTACCTCGCCATCAGCGACCGCGCTTCGATCAATCCGAAGATGTTCAACTCCTTCGTCGACGGCACCAAATCCGGCATCGAGATGACCGCGGTGTGCAACGCCACCGGCTTGAAGCCGCAGAGCGACGGCCTGCATTTCCCGCCGGCGACACGGTTCGAGCTGGCCGACATCTGCAAGCCGAAATCGGAAGGCGGCACGCTGGAGACGGAAGGCGTTACCGAAGTGACGTCGTCGGTTTACCGCGACGGCACCGACGTGCCGCATCATCTCGCGCTCGGCACCTATGTCGTGTTCGAAGGCGAGACCGAGTACGCGCGGCGCTGCTTCAAGGAATACGCGATGCTGCCGGACAGAAGCGGCAAATATGCCGCTTTGTACCGGCCGATCCATATGATCGGGCTGGAGCTCGGCATTTCGGTCGCCAGCTGCGCGCTGCGCCACGAGCCGACCGGCGCGCCGACGGGTTTTCGCTCCGATGTGGTGGCGACCGCCAAGATGGCGCTGAAAGCCGGCAGCATGCTGGACGGCGAGGGCGGATTCTGCGTCTGGGGCAAGCAGACGCCGGCCGATGCGTCGCTTGAGCGCGGCTTGCTGCCGCTCGGCCTGGCGCACAACGTCAAGCTCAAGAATGACATTGCCGAAGGGCAAGCCATCACCTGGGCGGACGTGGTCTATGATGCGAACGATATCGCCGTGAAGGTGCGGCGCGAAATGGAGGCGGCCTTCGGCCGCAGGAACGCCGCGGCCGAGGCGGTTATCTAGCGGCCGCCGGCCGTATTCGCCGGTGGTATCAACGTTACCTTCGGCTTCCGGCCTCCGTACAAATCCCTAGGTCGCCGAGTTGATCGGCATCAAAGAACCGGGTCCGAAAAGGCCGATCCTCCATGCGTTCGCAGGAGGACCATCGTCATGCGCATCATCGCCAAAACCGCAGAGCGTACCGACCACGACGACTTCGCGATCTGGATTATCGCCCTTGGCATTTTTGCCGGCACTTTCCTCACGCTGGCGATCTAGGGGCGCTGTTATGAACGCTTCTCTTCTCACCGCCGACCGCACCACTCATATCAAGATCGTGGCGATGGGCCTGTCGGCCGCGATTCTGTTCGCGGTGTTGGCCGCCGCCATTCACTGATCGAGCATCGGGACGGCGTCAGGTTCACCGGCGCCGTCCGCGTTTATGTCAGGCACATTCCGTTAGCGGCAGCGCCGCACGTAACGGATATGACCATTCCAGGTGCGGATCCGTTCGGTCCAGCAGCGACGCGGATACCAGGCATAGCCGCGACGCCAATGCTGCCGCCGCCAGCTATAATGCCGGCGATGATAATATTGGGCGTGTTCGAGGTTGCCGGGCGCGGTAACGCCCAATGCCGGGTTGGCCATATGGGCCTGCGCCGGCGCCGCCAAGCCGATCGCCGCCGCCGCCACGGCTCCCAGAATAATCGTCCGCAGCATAATTATCCCTCCTGTCCTATTGGTCGGGAGGATAATTCATGAGCCGGGCATAAGTTTCCCGGCGCCTGCGGGTTTGGTGCCTTAAATCCGCCGGCCGCGTTTTGCCGAGAACGACCGCCTATTCGAGTTCGACGGTGGCGTCGATCGTGTGGCTTAAGCCCACCGCGTCGATGGTCAGCACCATTCGGGCCTTGAGCGCCTCATTGCCCTTGATGCGGCCGGCGGCGATCGCGTCGCGGATCGCCATTTCGATCTCGCGCTGCGAGGTGACGCCCACCGTCTTGAGGAATTTGCGCAGCGATGTGTTGAGGACGTCTTCGTTCATGCGGGGCTCCTTGGCCGGCTAATTCGCCGTCTGCCGGCCGTTTTCGGCGTCGATAGACACATAGCTAATGCCGATGCGCCCGAAAGCGCCATCCCTCCGGCGGAAAAACCTGCCTCGCGGACCGTTGACCGCAGGGTTTGCGCCGCTATTATCCGCCCGCCGGCGCTACCCGCGCCGTAAAGATGCCCCTGTGGCGGAATTGGTAGACGCGCCTGACTCAAAATCAGGTACCGCAAGGTGTGCTGGTTCGAGTCCGGCCAGGGGCACCAGAATACCATCACATAGCGACACATAAGTGCTCATAAATCACTGTGGCCCAGTGGTTTATGAGCTTTTCGTCTGCGCATAGGAACTCATGGGAACCCTAGAAATCTACTCACAAATGGAGTAGAGATGTGAGTAGAAAATGCCTCAGCCCAGGGTCTACTCACATGGCGCTTTCGCAGCTCGCAATCATCAACGCCAAGCCAAAGAACAAGCCCTTCCTGCTGTTGGACGGCGAAGGCTTGCACCTCCAGATTTGTACCTCTGGTAGCAAGCTCTGGCGTCTGCGTTACCGGTTTGGTGGCAAGGCAAACATGATGTCGCTCGGGGCCTTCCCGGCAGTCTCACTCAAGGACGCGCGTGAGAAGCGTGGCGACATCAAGAAGCAAATTGCCGCCGGAATTAATCCGTCACTCAGGAGGAAGCTCGACAAGATCAGCGCCTCTTCAGGCAACAGTTTCGGGGCCATCGCTGACGAGTACATTGCAAATCTAAAGGCCAACGACGCGGCCGATATAACAGTCAAGAAAAATCGCTGGCTGCTCGAAGACCTTGCGGCACCCATCCGCAATCGTCCGGTGAGCGAAGTCCTCCCGGCCGAGCTTCTAGACATTCTCAAAAAGGTCCAGGCGAGCGGGCGACGAGATACTGCCCACCGCCTCCGATCGGTCATGGGAGCAGTCTTTCGCCTTGCTGTTGCTACGCTTCGGGCGACGAACGACCCAACCTATGCACTTCGGGGAGCCCTTCTCAAAGTGAAGGTAAAGCACCGTGCGGCGATAACCGATGAGCACGAGCTTGGCCGTTTCCTAAACAATCTGGACGAATACGACGGCTGGCCTGTTCTTCAATCGGCCTTCCAATTTCTCATTCTCACCATGGCCCGACCCGGCGACGTGAGGGGGATGAAGCGAACCGAGGTTGATTTTGATAAGCGGCTGTGGCGCATCCCAGCAGAACGTATGAAAATGCGCCGACCCCATGATGTGCCGCTCTCCCGGCAGGCTTTGATGGTGCTTGAAGTTGTCTGGCCACTCAACGAAGAGAACGAGTTGGTATTTCCGTCGCTCCGGTCTCACAAAAAGCCGCTGTCAGAAAATGCATTCAATTCAGTTGTTCGAAACATGGGCTATGGCAAGGAGCAAGCCACCGCTCACGGCTTCCGATCCACGGCCAGCACGATCCTCAACGAACGAGGCTTCAACGCTGACGTAATTGAGGCGGCCCTTGCTCATCAGGACGAGGACGAAATACGACGCATCTATAATCGGGCGCTATATTTGCCAGAACGAAAAAAACTCATGCAGGATTGGGCCGACCTATTAGACAGCTTTAGGAAACAAAAAGTAATCCACCGAGCGGCATAGGCGCCTAATCCGCAGGTCGACGCCGTCATCGGTCGGACCCCGGGTTTCACCAGAGGGCATCTATGTGCAGCTATGCGCACGTTGTACGTGTAGCCATTTGCCGCTATGTTTGACCCGCCCGCTAGCTGGTTACCTGGCGAGCATCGCGATGCTCCCTTTTCGAAGGGAGTGTCCGATGACACAGAGACTGGTTACGAAGAAGGAACTGAGATCGTTATTCGGTGTTCCGTACAGCTTCGCGCACATCGCGCGTCTTGAAGCCGTCGGCCAATTCCCCAAGCGGGTACGGCTCGGCGCCTGCAGGGTGGCGTGGTTGGCGGAAGAGGTACAAAGCTGGATAGACGAGCGCGTCGCAAATCGCGACATGGCACCATCTCCTTCTTGAAGGGTATCGCCTGCGGCCGCGTGAGGCGATCGGCACGCCGCTGCTAAGGCCGAAATCACTTAGATAAGTCTAGGCAACCGATTCCAAGTGAGATGCGTCAACCGTTAGCAGTGACGCCACTTCCACTTCCACCCGGTTCCGGCCGTTGGTTTTAGCCCGGTACATCGCCTCGTCTGCCCGCGCGATGAATGTCTCGGCGGTGTCTCCGGCCTTGAGCTGCGCGACGCCAAAACTGCAGCTCACCGTCCCAACATCGTCGAACGACAGTTTGCACATGCCATCGCGGAGACTTTCCGCAAGCCCGCGTGCCATCTCGGTGGCGGATCCGGGAACGAGAATGATGAACTCCTCCCCGCCCCAGCGTGCGAGCACGTCGATCTTGCGGATGCGGGTTGCAACAAAGCTGGACAGCGTGATCAGAACCTTGTCGCCGGCCTGGTGCCCATACGTGTCGTTGACACGTTTGAAATGGTCGATGTCGTAGAACACCAAAGACAGCGGCGTCTGGTAGCGCAGCGCGCGCAGCATTTCGATCGACAGTTCTTGATTGAACTTGAACCGGTTAAATAAGCCGGTGAGCGAATCGGTGGTCGCGCGAAAATCCAGTTTTCGCGCGAGATCTTCCGTCTCCAGCCGCTTGTCCAACTGAACACTGTCGTAAATCCACCGTTCGCGGCCCACGAGATAGACCAAGGCCAACGTCGCCATCTGCAAGGTGATGATGATGCCCAGAACGCGGTTGGCGAAAATTCCTTGCGGCGCCGTCAACAGCACCAGCGACCATTCGCTGTGATTGGCGGAGCGGCGCCGCACGAAATCGCGTGCACCGTCGCTCGTCGTCCAGGTGGCGTCGACGACCTCCCGCTCCAGCATCGGCTTGTCGTTCAGCTTGCCAAATTGGTGGGACAAAGCCTGTTTCGTTTCTTCGGGCAGAGGCCACAGCGTCCTGAACATCATCGTCGGTCGGTTGGTCAGAACCACGACGCCATTGGGATCGACGAGAAAGAATGGCCGACCGAACTGCATGAGATCCGATTTAAAATGGTCGAGCGACTTCTTCAGCACCGCGACGCCGACAACCTCACCGGCCGCGTCATGAATAGGATAACTCGCGTAGTAATCTCTCTCTCCGCTCGCGGCATCAAACGAAAAGTAATAGCCGGCCTCTCCGGCAATGGATGTCTGAAAATAGGAGGTGGAGCCGAAATTTAGCTCGCTTGTGCGGGCGGCCTCTTCGCCGTCGGACGAAGCAATCACCATTCCCGACTTGTCCAGGATGTAACCGAGCCTGGCGCCCGATGCTTCAGTATCCAAATTTAAGACTGAATTGGCTCTGCCATCTCTTCGCCCGCGGCCGCCGGTGAGCAGAGCGCGTGCTTCGGACGAACCGGCCAGTGCCCTCACCATGCCATCGATCGTGGAGGTTTCGCCGGACAGCCTGCTGGAGATCAAATCAAGATTGCCCTGCGCCTCGTTCTGAACATTCTGCTTGTAAATTCCACCCAGATATTCAGTTAGCGTCCAGCCAAGAACGAGAATTGCCGCCATCGCGACCAGCGTCCACACGAACTGCTTTTGCAAAAATTTTGTGTAACGAGAAGACGCCACGTCCCGACTGAGCTTCTGCTTCCAACTTCCCCAGACCGAAAACGCCATCCAGCAGGCGAGCAATCCGCGCACGAGTTGGATGGGCATCGCGGTCGCTTGGGTGAAAGTCCCGGAATTCAATACCGTCGCCGGCCAGAACAGAGCCGCCGGAACAATGATCCCGGCTGCAACGCTATAGAGGGCGAACCCCACGGCGCCGGAAATGGGCCACCACTTTTCACTGCCCGAGGCTCCCTTGGCGTGCAGAGCCAGAACCAGGCTCGTCGCAGCCGCACCGGGAAAACCGATGGCGTAGCGCGCCAACGCGTTGGTGACATTCAAACCGCCAATCATTCCGCCGAGCGCAACCAGCGCGATCAATGGCGCATAGATCCATCGTCCCGGAACTTTCAACTCGATGCGGGCGGCCTCGAGACGTGCAAACTCCAGCAGCAGAAGGAATGAGCCGGTCATGAGCGCTGTGCGGCCGGTGGCGAATGCCGGGGCGTCGCCGGCCACCAAGGCAGTCAGGTCCAACCACTCGCCCACGCCGTGGACATAGGCAAAAAGGCCAAGCACGGCCCACGGCATTCCTTGCCCACCCCTCGCGATTGCAAAGCAGACGGAGCCGAGCAGGATGAATGCAAGGCCGTAAAAGAAGAAAATGAAATCCAGTTCACTGGTCAGAAATGCCGCCATGACTCCTCGGAATAGTTCGGCAAATGCGTGGCGGATGGGTCATGGTGCCGGCCGGAACCAACCGCCGGCGGCGGTGCATAGCCATCCAGATTTCTAGCGATTGTATGTGCCGGGAGTTACCAAGCTGCTTCAAATTGGCGGCGTTTTGCGCGGATATGGTAAGGGAAATGTCAACGCGCGAGCAAAAATGCATCGGTTTGTCGACGGCCGCACAGCGCTCATGACCGCGCAACTCGTCACCGATGTCTCTTCCTGGCCGATTCTGTTGAAAAAGTCCGCGTCCTGACTCGATCCATTTTTTCAGGGCGCTATGCGTTTGAGCATCCGCAGACGTTCCCCGATTAGTTGAGGAGCATACATGGTCGTGCCGGTGACGTTCGTGCCCGGTCGCTCCAAGCTTTTGATCACGCCGACACTGACCGGATCAAAGTGTCAATCGGCGTTGGATCGGGACCCCGTATCGGCATCCAAAAGGGACCCCTTTG
>JAQSCR010000510.1 GCA_029945495.1 Pseudolabrys sp.
GCACCATCGCGGTTGAGGACATTAACTTGATGAAGGGCTGAACGCGCATGATCCCGAAAAGTGGGAACCGGTTTTCGGGTCAGATCATGCGCCAGGGAATAAGTTAATATGTATCAGGCCATCGTCTTCCTACCGCTGTTCGGGGCCATTCTTGCCGGCCTGATCGCGCTGTTCGGCGCGCGCGCCCGCTTCCCGGGCGAAGCGCCGCCGCCGGGCGATGACGGCACCGCGCCCGCGCATGCGCATCATCATGCGGCCGATACCCATGGCGGCGGTGTCATTCATCATTCGCACCTTGAAGGCGACGATCACGGGCACGGCCACGCGGCGGAATCGGCTGCGTCCGGTTCGCGCATGGTCGAACTGATCACGACGACGTTGCTGTTGGTGTCGATGATCCTGTCCTGGATCGCGCTGGTGCAGGTCGGCTTCGGCGGCCACGACGTGCGCGAGCCGGTGATGAACTGGATCGTCTCCGGCAATCTGAAGATCGACTGGGCGCTGCGCATCGACACGCTGACGGCAGTGATGCTGGTGGTGGTGACCTCGATCTCGGCGGTCGTGCATCTCTATTCGATCGGCTACATGCACGAGGACCCGTACCGGCCGCGCTTCTTCGGCTATTTGTCGGTGTTCACCTTCTTCATGCTGATGCTGGTGACGTCCGACAACCTGGTGCAGATGTTCTTTGGCTGGGAGGGCGTCGGTCTCGCCAGCTATCTGCTGATCGGTTTCTGGTATCACAAGCCGGAGGCCAACGCCGCCGCGATCAAGGCCTTCGTCGTCAACCGGGTCGGCGATTTCGGCTTCGCGCTCGGCATTTTCGCGCTGTTCGCGATGACCGGCGCGGTCGACTTCGACACCGTCTTCGCCCAGGCGCCAGCGCTGTCCGGCAAGTTCATCGATTTCTTCGGCTGGCACGCCGACGCGCTGACCTTGATCTGCCTGCTGTTGTTCATGGGCGCGATGGGCAAGTCGGCGCAGTTCCTGCTGCACACCTGGCTGCCGGACGCGATGGAAGGTCCGACGCCGGTGTCGGCGCTGATCCATGCCGCGACCATGGTGACCGCCGGCGTGTTCATGGTGGCGCGGCTGTCGCCGCTGTTCGAACTTGCGCCGAACGCGCAGACTTTCGTCACCTTCATCGGCGCCACCACGGCGATCTTCGCTGCCACCGTCGGCCTGGTGCAGAACGACATCAAGCGTATCGTCGCTTATTCGACCTGTTCGCAGCTCGGCTACATGTTCGTCGCCATGGGCTGCGGCGCCTATTCGGTCGGCATGTTCCATTTGTTCACGCACGCTTTCTTCAAGGCGCTGCTGTTCCTCGGGTCCGGCTCGGTGATCCATGCGATGCACCACGAGCAGGACATCCGCCGCATGGGCGGACTGAAGGAGCGCATTCCGTTCACCTATATCGTGATGATCGTCGGCACTTTGGCGCTGACGGGGTTCCCGCTCACCGCCGGTTATTTCTCCAAGGACGCGATCATTGAAGCTGCCTATGTCGGCAAGAACCCGATGGCGCTTTACGGCTTCATCTGCACGGTCGCGGCCGCGCTGCTGACCTCGTTCTATTCCTGGCGCCTGATCTTCAAGACCTTCCACGGCGCGCCGCACGACGTGAAGCATTGGAAGGAAGCGCATGAAAGCCCGATGGTGATGCTGATCCCGCTCGGCTTCCTCGCCATCGGCTCGGTGCTGGCGGGGCTGCCGTTCAAGGAAGTCTTCGCCGGCCATGGCGTCGAGCATTTCTTCCGCGAGTCGCTTGTCTTCGCGAAAACCAACACTGTGCTCGAGGACATGCACCATATTCCGCTGAGCATCGGCCTGTTGCCGACGGCGATGATGGTGATCGGTTTCGTCATCGCCTGGCACTTCTATATCCGCCGGCCGGATATTCCGGTCGAGCTCGCGCGCCAGCACGACTTCCTGTACCGCTTCCTCCTGAACAAGTGGTACTTCGACGAGCTTTACGAGATCATCTTCGTACGTCCGGCCAAATGGATCGGCCGTGAGCTGTGGAAGAAGGGCGACGGTTGGCTGATCGACGGCTTCGGTCCCGACGGCGTCTCGGCGCGCGTGCTCGACGTGACGCGCAATGTCGTGCGGCTGCAGACCGGCTATCTCTATCATTACGCTTTCGCCATGCTGATCGGCGCCGCCGCCTTCATCACCTGGTTCATGTTCTCGGCGGGAGTGCACTAACCATGATCCCGAAAAGTGGAAACCGGTTTTCGGATAAGATCATGGCGGGGATAATGCTATGAACTGGCCAGTCCTCTCCGTCGTTACTTTCCTGCCGCTCTTGGGTGCGCTGCTGATCGTGCTGATGGTGCGCGGCAACGGTCCGCTCGCCAAAGGCACCGCGCGCTGGGTAGCGATGTGGACCACCTTGGTCACCTTCGCGATTTCGCTGGTGTTGGTGCAGAAATTCGACGTCTCGTCGGCCGAATTCCAGTTCGCCGAGAAGTACGACTGGCTCGGCGTCGCCTCCTATCACATGGGCGTCGACGGCATTTCGCTGCCCTTCGTCATCCTGACCACAGCCCTGATGCCGATCTGCATCCTCGCCAGCTGGACCTCGATCCAGAAGCGCGTGAAGGAATACATGATCGCGTTTCTAGTGCTGGAAACGCTGATGATCGGCACCTTCTCGGCGCTCGATCTGGTGCTGTTCTATCTGTTCTTTGAAGGCGGCCTGATCCCGATGTTCCTGATCATCGGCGTCTGGGGCGGCCAGCGCCGGGTCTATGCCTCGTTCAAGTTCTTCCTTTATACGCTCGCCGGGTCGGTGCTGATGCTGCTCGCCATCATGGCGATGTACTGGGAGGCGGGGACCACCGACATTCCGGTGCTGCTGCGGCACGGCTTTCCGGTCGGCTTGCAGACCTGGGCGTGGCTGGCCTTTTTTGCCTCGTTCGCGGTGAAGATGCCGATGTGGCCGGTGCACACCTGGCTGCCGGACGCGCATGTCGAAGCGCCGACCGCGGGCTCGGTGATCCTCGCCGCCATCATGTTGAAGATGGGTGGCTACGGCTTCCTGCGCTTCTCGCTGCCGATGTTCCCGGTGGCGAGCCACGATTTCGCGCCGCTGATCTATACGCTGTCGGTCGTCGCCATCATCTACACCTCGCTGGTCGCGCTGATGCAGGAGGACGTGAAGAAGCTGATCGCCTATTCCTCGGTCGCGCACATGGGATTCGTCACCATGGGCATCTTCGCCGCGAATACGCAGGGCGTCTCCGGCGCCGTGTTCCAGATGATCTCGCATGGCATCGTCTCGGGCGCGCTGTTTCTCTGCGTCGGCGTGGTCTACGACCGCATGCACACGCGCGAGATCGCCTTCTACGGCGGGCTGGTCACGCGCATGCCGCTCTACGCCATGATCTTCATGGTGTTCACCTTGGCCAATGTCGGCTTGCCGGGCACGTCCGGATTCGTCGGCGAATTCCTGTCGCTGATCGGCACCTTCAAAGCCAACATCCCGGTCGCGAGTCTTGCCACCATCGGCGTTATCCTGTCGGCGGCCTATGCGCTGTGGCTGTACCGCAAGATGATCTTCGGCACGCTCAAGCCGGCGCTGGAAGGCATCAAGGATATCGGCCTGCGCGAGGCGGTGATCTTCGCGCCGCTGGTGATCCTCACCATCCTGTTCGGCGTTGCGCCCAAGCCGGTGCTCGACATGTCGGCGGCCTCCGTCGCGCAGTTGCTCGACGGCTATAACAAGGCGATCGGCGTCAAGGCCGCGGCGGGCGAAAGCGTGCCGGCCTCCGGGCTCGAAGCCCGCATCATTCCTGTGAGCGTCGCGCGATGAACAGTCTGACCGATTTCCACGTGCTGCTGCCGGTGCTGCCGGAACTGCTGCTGGCCTGTGGCGCCATGGTGCTGCTGATGCTCGGCGTCTATGCCGGCGACGGCGCGGCCCGCTTCGTCAACGCGCTGTGCATCCTGCTGCTGATCGCGGTCGGGGCGAGCGTCGTCATGCTGCCGCCCGGACGCATCGAAATGTTCGGCGGCAGCTTCGTCGTCGACGACTTCGCGCGATTCTTGAAGCTGGTGATGCTGACCGGCTCGGGCGGCACCTTGATCCTGTCGCTCGACTACCTGACCAACGAGAAGCTGCAGAAGGCCGAATTCGGCGTGCTGGTGCTGCTCGCCACGCTCGGCATGATGTTGCTGATCTCGGCTTCCGACCTGATCGCGCTTTATCTCGGGCTCGAGCTGATGAGTCTGCCGCTCTATGTGATCGCGGCCTCGAACCGCGACAGTGCGCGCTCCACTGAGGCTGGCCTGAAATACTTCGTCCTCGGCGCGCTGTCGTCCGGCATGCTGCTTTACGGCGCCTCGCTGATCTACGGCTTCACCAGCACGGTGAACTTCATCGGCATCGCCAAAGCTACGCAGGGCGGCGCCGGCCTCGGCCTGATCTTCGGCCTGGTGTTCCTGTTCGCCGGCTTCTGCTTCAAGGTTTCGGCGGTGCCGTTCCACATGTGGACGCCGGACGTCTATGAGGGCGCGCCGACTCCGGTGACGGCCTTCTTTGCCGCCGCGCCCAAGGTTGCCGGCATCGCCATCTTCGTGCGCGCCACCACGGTGGCGTTTCCCGGCATTACCCATTCCTGGCAGCAGATCGTGGTATTCGTCGCGCTCGCCTCGATGGTGCTCGGGGCCTTCGCCGCTATCGGCCAGAAGAACATCAAACGCCTGATGGCCTATTCGTCGATCGGCCACATGGGCTTTGCGCTGGTCGGCCTTGCCGCCGGCACCGCGGAAGGCGTGCAGGGCGTGCTGGTCTATATGACCATCTATGTCGGCATGACGCTCGGCACCTTCGCCTGCATCCTGTCGATGCGGCGCGACGGCGTGATGGTCGAGAATATAAGTGATCTTTCCGGTCTGGCGCGCACCCAGCCGGCGATGGCTTTCCTGTTCGCCATGCTGCTGTTTTCGCTGGCCGGCATTCCGCCGCTCGCCGGCTTCTTCGCCAAATTCTATGTGTTCCTGGCGGCGATCAAGGCCGGGCTTTATCTGCTGGCCGTGGTCGGCGTTCTGGCGAGCGTGATCGGCGCTTACTACTATCTGACCATCGTCAAGATCATGTATTTTGACGAGCCGGCCAAGCCGTTCCAGAGCATGCCGTTCCTGCTGAAGCTGACGCTCGGCGTCTTCGGCCTGTTGAATATCGTTTTCTTCGTCTATCCGGCGCCGCTCCTCGGCGCTGCGACCGCGGCGGCGAAGTCATTGTTTTAGGATACGCGGCGCGCGCGGAAACGCAGCGACGTCGATGGAATGAACCGCGAAGCCACGGACCTGGCGGGGGTCCGGCATATAGCTTACGAGACGCTCGGCTCCACCAATGCCGAGGCGCTGGCACGTGCGCGTGCCGGTGAGCGCGGTCCTGTGTGGATTTCGGCGCGCCGCCAGGACTCTGGGCGCGGCCGCCGCGGCAGCACCTGGACGTCGCCGCCGGGCAATCTCTACGCGACGCTTCTCCTGGGCGATCCGTCGCCGCCATCGGTCGCGCCGCAATTGTCCTTCGTTTCGGCGCTCGCGCTGCACGATGCTATCGCCGAATGCGCCCCCCAAATCGGTCCACTCCTGAAAGTGAAATGGCCGAACGATGTGTTGGTCGGCGGTGCCAAGATCTCCGGCATTCTGATCGAGGGCGAGAGCGAGCCGGCCTTCGCCGTGGTTATTGGCATCGGCGTCAATTGCGTCGCCCATCCGCCCGACGCGCGCTACGGGGCGACCGACCTTGCCACGGCCGGCGCCATGGTAACGTCGGGGCAAATGTTAATGGCGCTGTCGCAGGCCATGCAACGCCGCCTCTCGCAATGGGCGCGCGGCGACGGCTTTGCCGGCATCCGCTCCGATTGGCTCAAGCGCGCCGCGGGTCTCGGCAAGGACATTAAGGTACGGCTGCCGGAGCGGGAATTTTCTGGCTGCTTTGAAGGCCTCGACGATGCCGGGCACCTGTTGGTGCGCGGTCCTGCCGGTCTGGCGACGGTGACCGCCGGCGAAGTATTTGACCTCGGATAGAGATTAAGAAAATGGCGCAACAACAAGAACTCGTCTTCGCACCGCTCGGCGGTGTCGGCGAAATCGGCATGAACCTGTCGGTCTATGGGCTGGGCAGCGAAGGCAACCGCAAATGGCTGGCGGTTGATCTCGGCGTCTCGTTCGGCCTCGAGGAGCATCTGCCGGGCATCGATCTGATATTCCCCGACATCAAATTCCTGATCGCGGAGCGCAAAAATCTACTCGGCCTGGTCATCACCCATGCGCATGAAGACCATTACGGCGCGGTGCTCGATCTGTGGCCGAAGCTGAAGGTTCCGATTTTCGCTACGCCGTTCACCGCCGCGTTGCTGGCCGCCAAACGCGCCGGCGAGCAGGGCGCGCCGGACGTGCCGGTGACTATCGTGCAGCCAGGCAGCCGCTTCTCGGTCGGCCCGTTCGACATCGACATGGTCAACATGGCGCATTCGATTCCGGAATCGAACGCGCTGATCATCCGCACGCCGGCCGCCACCGTGCTGCATACCGGCGACTGGAAGATCGACCGGACGCCGGTGATCGGTACCGGCACCGACGAGGCCAAGCTGCGTGCGCTCGGCGAGGAGGGCTGCACGGCCATCGTCGGCGATTCCACCAATGCCGTGCGCGACGGCGTCTCGCCGTCGGAATCGGATGTGGCGAAGAACATCGCCGCGCTGATCAAGTCCGCCAAGGGTAGGGTGGCGGTGACGACGTTCGCCTCCAACGTCGCGCGCCTGCGCGCGGTGGCGCTGGCCGCGCAGGAAGCCGACCGCGAGGTGATCGTCGTCGGCCGCGCCATGGAGCGCGTGGTGCATATTTCGCGCGAGCTCGGCCTGTTAGAGGGCGTCAAGCAATTCCGCGGGGTCGATGCCTATGGCTATCTGCCGAACAACAAGGTGGTGGCGCTGTGCACCGGCAGCCAGGGCGAGCCGCGCGCGGCGCTGTCGCGCATCGCCGAGGACCAGCATCCCGACGTCACCTTGTCGCGCGGCGACATGGTGATCTTTTCCGCCCGCACCATTCCCGGCAATGAGCGCGAGGTCGGCCGCATCATCAACGGCCTAATCGACCAGGGTATCGAGGTCATCACCGACCGCACCCACATGGTGCATGTCTCCGGCCATCCGCGCCGCGCCGAACTCGAGGAGTTGATCTCCTGGGTCAAGCCGAAGATTCTTATTCCGGTGCACGGCGAGGCGCTGCATTTGTCGGAGCATGCGGCGCTGGCGCGCCGCTGCGGCGTCAAGGAAGTGATCCAGGTGCGCAATGGCGATCTGGTGCGGATCGCCGAGGGGCGCGCCAAGATCATCGACGAGGTGCCGGCCGGGCGCACCTACAAGGACGGCCACATTCTGGTCGAGGCCGAGGCGCGCACGGTCGCCGACCGCAAGCGGCTCAGTTTTGCCGGCTGCGTCTCGGTCGCGCTGGCGCTGACCGACAAGGGCCTGCTGGCCGCCGACCCGGAGCTCGACCTGATCGGCATCCCGGAGCGCGACCGCGACGGCGCCTTGATCGAAGATCTGGTCTATGACGCCATCGAGGAGACGTTTGAGTCGATGCCGCGCAAGCGGCGCAGCGATCCCGACGCAGTCGCCGAGGCGGTGCGCCGCGCCGTGCGCTCGACAGTGGCGCAACGTTGGGGCAAAAAGCCGATGTGCCATGTGCACGTCTTGGCGGTATGACCGTCATTCCGGGGCGGCCGAAGGACGAACCCGGAATCCAGAAATAAGCACCTTTGCTCATTGCTGGATTCCGGGTTCGCGCTTTCTAAGCGCGCCCCGGAATGACGAAGTGAACAATCGGCTCTATAGTATTGATGCCGGAGTTGGGAAGTAGAGGAATCACATGATCGGTCGTCTCAATCACGTCGCCATCGCGGTGCGCGATATCGCCAAGGCCGCGGTCTATCGCGATACACTGGGGGCTGAAATCTCGGCCAAGGTGGCGCAGCCGGACCACGGGGTGTCGACCGTGTTCATCACGTTGCCGAACACCAAGATCGAACTGCTGGAACCGCTCGGCGCCGGCTCGCCGATCAACAAGTTCCTCGAGAAGAATCCCGACGGCGGCATCCATCACCTCTGCTACGAGGTCAGCGACATCATCGCCGCGCGCGACACCTTGAAGGCGCAGGGCGCGCGTGTGCTCGGCGACGGCGAGCCCAGGATCGGCGCCCACGGCAAGCCGGTGATGTTCCTGCATCCGAAGGATTTCTGCGGCACCCTGGTCGAACTCGAGCAGGCGTAACCGGTTTTTGAACAGAGACCCCGTATGAACACCACCACCATCATCGCCATCTATTTCCTGATCTGGTGGCTGACTTTGTTCGCAGTGCTGCCGTGGGGCGTGCGCAGCCAGGAAGAGACCGGCGATTTTACGCCCGGTACCGATCCGGGCGCGCCGGTCATGCATCGGCTGTTGTACAAAGTGCTATGGACGACTTTGATCGCCAGTTCGATCTTCGGCTTCCTGTATTTCTGCTACGTGCGCGATCTCATTCCGTATGAATTCCTGTCGCGCATCTCGGGCCCGGCGCGGCACTGAGCCGGCGCGGGTCATGCGCAGTCGCTGAAAAGCCACCGGCGATCGGGACGAAGTGAAAATACAGGCACCTGGATAAAAAAATTGGACAAAAAAAAGAGCAGGGCGATATGCCCTGCTCGATCGCTTTTATTTGTCCCGTATCCTCGACCTTTTTTTGTGTACGTATCGTCTGTACACGTTTGATTTTTATCGAGGCGGCAGCGGTTATCGCGCCAGAGACTTCCCTCCCAAGACTTGGTTCGTCGACTTGCACCGCATGTTGAGTTCCGGTCTTGGCTGCCGGTTTCCTCATCCATTCGGATGATGAATCTGTAGCCGATCAATTCGGCTCTGTCACCAGCATTCGTTGCTGCACTGCGTGATGACAATCGGCGCGTCGAGAACAACCGGCGCACCGGTTCCAATATCGACGTCGAGCCGCAACGTCCAGACGCCGGCGCGCGGGATCTCAAGATTTTCGATGCGCCAGGTTCCATCCGGCATTTGCGCGGCGGCACGTTCAACCGGCGGCGCAACGAATTCGCGCGGCGCGAGCGTTATTTGCACGCTGCGCGCGAAATAGACGCTGGAATCGTCCCGCGATAGCCGAATGGTGGCTGTGGAATTACCGGCATGTCCGGGATCGATGGTGACATCGGCCATCACCGCCTCGGTGTGGATGTGTACGAACGCTGCCTCCGATGACGCCAGTGCCGCATTCGTGTGCACATGGCCGCCCGGTATCATTGTTCCGAGCAGCCCGACCAGCATCAGCACGGCAAGTCCGGCGCCGGTTTCGACCAGAGTGTTGCGTTGGAGCGCCCGCATGGCGGCGGCCCCGGGCAGGCGCGGCGACAGGCGATAACGATTGACGGCCGCGATGGCGACCAGGACGGCGAATAGGCCGATCTTGAGCGACAGCACGCGGCCATAGGCGGTCGCCAGCAGGTCGCTGGGGCCGTTGAGCAGTTCCCAGCTATTGATCAGGCCGCTGGCCAGCAGGGCGCCGACGCAGACGATGCCGAGTACGGAGAAGCGGGCTGTCGCTGCTATGGCGAGAGCGCCGCCCGCGGGGTCTGCGCGGCCGCGCGACCAGGACAGCATCATGGCGAAGGCGGGCAGGCCGCCGAGCCAGGCGGCGGCGGCCAGCAGATGGACGAGGTCTGAGGTGAGATGCAGCCAGCCGGCAGCGCCCGGCGTCGCGCCGGCGTGGCCGACAAAGGCGAGCAGACCGGCGAGAGCCGCCGCGGCCGCCAGCAACAGGACGCGCCGGCCGGGAAAGCCCGGCGTCACCATCAGCAAGCCGAGCGTGACGGCGAGGCCCAGCCGGAGGCCGGCGATCTCACCGAAACGGGTATCGACCAGAACGGTCGAGACAGCGCCCTGCGACAGGACCTCGGTCAGCGGGGCGTCGAGAATGCTGGCGGCGACCAGCGCCAGCCAGGCCAGCCCCGTCACAATCGCAACCGCGAGCGCCGCCCAGACCAGGATAGTCAGCCGGCGCAGCAGGGCCACGCCGCCGATCCCGCGCAGCGCCGGCTCCATCACCAGCACGATGAAGCCGACCGTGCCGGTCGCCACCACCGTCGCGGCGAAATGCACGCCGCGCACCAGGACGAGCGTATCGATTACCGGCACCGGTCTGTCCTCATCGCACGGCGCGCGCGGCTCACGGTCCGACCCGGAACGTGAACTCTCCCTGCGAGCGGTGCGTGTCGACCGACAGCACGCGCCAGATCACCTTATAGGTGCCGGCGCTAAGGTCCTTGAGCGGCACCCGCAATTGCGCGGTGTTGCCCGGCGCCAAGGTCGCCGGGCCCGCCTGCATCGCAACGCCTTTGCTGTCGCGCACCTCGATGGTCGAGAACTTCGGCTCGAGCGCCTCGGTGAACCAGATCGTCACCTCCTTCGGCGCCTGGCCTTGCACGCTGCCGGCGGCCGGCATGGCGTGG
>JAQSCR010000511.1 GCA_029945495.1 Pseudolabrys sp.
AGGACACTGAGTTTGCCGCGTAACGCGACCAGAGGCGGCGGATCGTAAATCGTCTGCAAACGTGCCGGGTAATCCGGCTCGCCGAGCGCGACCAGGGATATGCCGCGCGCGCGGCAGGCTTTCAATTCGGTCTCAGCTTCCTCGATTGTGCAAATATGCGTGCCGGAGGCGCCGCCACGGCGGGCGAGGCGGGGGAGCACTTCGAGCGCGCGGCGCGCGCCGCCGTATGCATTGACGAGGTCGCGGAACGTGCGCGGGCCGACATTGTCGCTGCGGATCAGGCGCAGCCAGTCGAGCCGCTGCTCGTCGGTCAGTCGCACGCTGTCGGCCAACGCTGCCCCCCGGCGGAATTGCGGGGGCAGTGTCGCTTAACCGCAAGCGGACCACAACCTGAATTGTCGAAATGCAACCCTTGGGAGATATTGTCGCTGCGGATCAGACGCTAACTATCCCCGTCATCCTGAGGTGCGAGCGGAGCGAGCCTCGAAGGATGAGCGGCCACTGACTTCCGGGGCCGTCGCCCTTCGAGGCCCGCGCCATAGCGCGTCGAAGACGCGCGTAAACGCGCTTATGGCGCGGGCACCTCAGGGTGACGGAGCAGGGGCCGCTCTCAGCCCTTCGCGCCGATTTTGCCTTCCTGGCCGTTGAGCAGGCGGGAGATGTTGGCGCGATGCATGACCCACAACAGGATCGTCAGCACGAAGAACAGCGCCGCGACATTCGGCTCGCCCAAACCCAGCAGCCCGATCGGCGTCAGCGCGCTGGCGATCAGAGCGGCGAGCGACGAATAACGCGACAGCCAAGCGACGACCAGCCAGAGCGCGATGAAGATCAGCGCCGCCGGCCAGGCCAGGCCGATCAACAGGCCGATGTAAGTGGCGACGCCTTTGCCACCCTTGAACTTGAGCCAGACCGGGAACAGGTGGCCGAGGAAGGCGCCCAGCCCCGCGGCAAGAGCGGCAGAATGTCCGGCGATCAGCGCCGCGGTGTGACCGGCGAAATAGGCGGCGACCAGCACAGCGATCGTGCCCTTGAAGATATCGCAAAGAAGAGTAGCGGCGGCGAGGCCCTTGTTGCCTGTGCGCAGCACATTGGTGGCGCCGATATTGCCGGAGCCGATGCTGCGCACGTCCGGCCCGCCGGCAGCGCGCGTGATCAGCAGGCCGAACGGAATCGAGCCGAGCAGATAGCCAAAGGCGAAGGCGAGCGCGATGAGTTGCGGAACGCTCATGTTACCCTCGCGTCATTCCGGGACGCACCGCAAGTGCGGACCCGGAATCCAGATGCAAAACGCTGCGCTTGTTTCTGGATTCCGGGTTCGCTCGCTTTGCTCGCGCCCCGGAATGACAGCTTCGGCAGCGGTCCGGTTCATAGCGCCTCAAAGATGGTGCGGCCGGCGACGATGGTGCGCACCACGCGGCCGGTCATGCGCGCTTCGTCGAACGGCGTGTTCTTGCACTTCGACTTGAGTTCGTTCGGATCGACCAGCCACGGCACGTCGGTGTCGATGACGATGATGTCGGCCGGCGCGCCCTGCGCGAGCGTGCCGCCGGCAATGCCGAGCCGTTGCGCCGGCCGCGTCGACATTGCGCGCAGCAGCACCGGCAACGTCACCTCGCCCGAATGCACCAGCCGCAAGCCGGCCGAGAGCATGGTCTCGAGCCCGATCGCGCCGGCGGCGGCTTCGGCAAACGGCAGCCGCTTGGTCTCGACGTCCTGCGGATTGTGATCCGACATCACCACGTCGATCAGGCCGGCGCCGAGCGCCTCGACCAGCGCTTTCCGGTCTTCCTCGGCGCGCAGCGGCGGCGAGACTTTCAGGAAGGTGCGGTAGGGGCCGATGTCGATTTCGTTGAGCGTCAGATGATTGATCGACGCCGAGGCGGTGACGTCAAGCCCGGCATCCTTGGCGCGGCGTAGCACTTGAAGCGATTCCGCGCAGGTGATCGAGGCGGCGTGATAGCGCCCGCCGGTCAAGGCGACGAGGCGGAGGTCGCGCTCCAGCAGCACGGTCTCGGCCGCTTTCGGAATGCCGAGCAGGCCAAGGCGGGTGGCGAATTCGCTCTCGTTCATGACGCCGTCGCCGGTGAGATCCGGATCCTCGGTGTGATGCACGATCAGCGCGTCGAAGTCGCGTGCGTAAGTCAGCGTGCGGCGCATCACCTGCGCATTGGTGATGCTGCGCGCGCCATCGGTGAAGGCGACCGCGCCGGCGGCCTTCAACAGGCCGATCTCGGTCATCTCGTGGCCTTCGAGGCCTTTGGTGATCGCCGCCATCGGATGCACGTGCACGATCGCGGTGTCGCGGGCGCGGCGCAAGACGAAGTCGACGGTGGCGGGGTCGTCGATGACCGGGGAGGTGTCGGGCTGGCAGATGATGGTGGTGACGCCGCCGGCGGCGGCGGCCTGGCTTGCCGAGGCGAAGGTCTCGCGATAGCCGGCGCCGGGCTCGCCGATGAAGGCGCGCATATCGACGAGACCGGGCGCGATCACCTTGCCGCGGCAGTCGACCACGTCGGTGCCTTCCGGCACGCCGGCGGCGCCGATGCCTTTTTTCGCCTCGCGGATCACGCCGTCGGCGATCAGCAGGTCGCCGACGATGTCGAGATCGCGCGACGGATCGATGATGCGCGCGTTGGCGAACAGAATGGGGCGGCGGTCGGACAGCATCAGCGTATTTCTCCGGACCGGCTCATGCCGCGAAACGCCGAAATCCAGAACGAGACGAGGACGAAGCCGAACGGAATGACGACGACGGCGATGGCAATGACGATGGCGCTGGTCCAGGTCAGCCCATGCGCGAGCACAATGCCGATGACGCCGAGCAAGACAATCGCGCCGTAGAAGCGGAATTGCCGGCGCAGCAGTTCCGCGATCACCGCAAAGATGGCGCGGTCCTCACGCATTCGGCAGGTTCCTCGACAGCGCTTCCAGCACCGCCATGCGGATGGCGACACCCATCTCGACCTGTTCGCGGATCAGCGACTGCGCGCCGTCGGCGACGATCGAGTCGATCTCGACGCCGCGATTCATCGGCCCCGGGTGCATCACCAGCGCGCCGGGCTTGGCGTAAGCGAGCTTCTTCTCGTCGAGGCCCCAGTAGTGGAAATACTCGGACACCGAGGGAACGAACGAACCGTTCATGCGCTCGCGCTGCAGGCGCAGCATCATCACGATATCGGCGTCGGCCAGACCCTCGCGCATGTCGCGGGCGACTTCGACACCCATGCGCTCGATGCCGGCGGGGAGGAGGGTGGAGGGCGCGACCACGCGCACGCGCGCGCCCATGGTGTTGAGCAGCATGATGTTGGAGCGCGCCACGCGCGAATGCAGGATGTCGCCGCAGATCGCCACCAGCAGGCCCTCGATGCGGCCCTTGTTGCGGCGGATGGTCAGCGCGTCCAAGAGCGCCTGGGTGGGGTGCTCATGCGCGCCGTCGCCGGCATTGATGACCGAGCAGTCCAACTTACTGGCGAGCAGAGCGACCGCGCCGGAGGCGTGGTGGCGCACCACCAGGATGTCGGGGTGCATGGCGTTGAGCGTGATCGCGGTGTCGATCAGGGTCTCGCCCTTGCGCATCGACGACGACGAGGCCGACATGTTCATCACGTCGGCGCCCAGCCGCTTGCCGGCCAGTTCGAACGAGGCCTGGGTGCGGGTCGAGACTTCAAAGAACAGGTTGATCTGGGTGCGGCCGCGCAACGAGGCCTGCTTCTTTTCGATCTGGCGATTGAGGGTGACGAATTCCTCGCCGAGATCCAGCAAGCCGGTGATGTCGGCTGCGGAAAGCCCTTCGATCCCCAACAAATGACGATGGCTGAGGACGAATGAGGATTTCGGCGAAATGGTCATTAAAGCCAGTTCTATAGGCGCAAGGCCGGTGCTGGGCAAGGGCGGTATAAGGGTGTTTCCCGCCGATCCACAGGCCAGCGGTGGCCGTCGTTAATGAATGGCTGGAACGGCGGAAATGATTGTCTGGAAGGCCCGCCGCACCCTGGCAGTTGCCGCGGGAATGCCCAATTTCAAGAGTGTGCTGGTCTTCAGCCTGAGGACAGGAGGCGTTTATGAGAATGACGTCGATTTTGAAATACGCGGCGGTCGTGACGCTGACCGGCGCAATCGCGTTGGCGACGGCGACGCCGAGCGAGGCGCGTCGCGGCCGTAACGCGGCAGTGATTGGCGGCATCGCGGCGGGCGTGCTGCTCGGCGCGGCGGCGGCGAACGCCAACAGAGGCTATTATTATGGTCCGGGTTACTATGGTGGCCCGGGCTACGGCTATGAGCCGGACTACGCCTATGAGCCGGTTTACGAATATCCCGCGCCGCCGGTTTACGTGCCCGGGCCTTATTATGCCCCGGCGCCGCGCTACTATTACCGTCCGGGCGGCAGCGGCTGCGGCGGCTCGCCGGGCTCACCGGGTTACCGGCCCTGCAACTAGATTCGTTTTGGCGATGCGGCGAAACGGGGCGGGCAGAGATGCCCGCCTTTCTTTTTTTGCCGGGCATTTGTCTGCACCCCTGAGCTTGGCGCGCCGGTCGCCATCATTAAAAGGAACCGACCACCGCCTGAGGCGTTATCCGCCCGAACGCCCGATTTCTCGGGCAGTGGAGGCGACTATGAACAAATTCGTGAAAATCGCGGCGGCTGCCACCCTGACCGGCGCCATGGCGCTGGCTCTGGCTTCGCCGAGTGAAGCGCGCAACGGCCGCAATGCGGCGGCAATCGGCGGCTTTGTTGCCGGCGCCGCGGTTGGCGCCGCTGTCGCCAATTCGAACAACGGCTATTACGGTAACGGCTATTACAACAACGGTTACTACGCCGAGCCGGGATATGCCTACGAGCCGGCCTATGCCTATGAGCCCAGCTACGGGCCGCGTTACGCCCCGCGCTACTATGATGCGGGCGCCGTGCCGGCCTATCCGATGGAATCGGGCCCGCGCTATTACCAGCGCTCGCGCGGCCCGAGCTGCGGCGGCTCACCGGGCTCGGCCAACTATCGGCCGTGCAACAACCAGTAAACCTGCGGCAGACGAAGCGATCTGCGGCGGAGGGCGGGCAGCAATGCCCGCCCTTTTTTGTTCGCGCATGATCTTGTCCGAAAACCGGTTCCCACTTTTCGGGATCATGCGCTAGGACGGCGGTGCCGCCGCGCGCTGGAGATTGATCAGCCGATCGAGCGCGCCTTGCAGGATGAACTGGGCGGCGTGTTGATCGATAACCTCGGCGCGCCGGTCGCGGCGCATGTCGGCCTCGATCAGGCCGCGCTCCACGGCTGCCGTTGACAGCCGTTCATCCCAGAACGCAATCGGCAACTCGGTCAGCCTGGCGAAATTGCGGGCGAAGGCGCGGGTCGATTGCGCGCGTGGGCCTTCTGAACCGTCCATATTGATCGGCAGACCGAGCACGAAACCGACCGCGCCGCGCTCCGTGGCCAGTGCCAGCACGCGCTTGGCGTCGGCGGTGAAATTGCTGCGTGCCACGGTCTCGACGCCGGTCGCCAGACGCCGGTCGGGATCGCTTGCCGCGACGCCGATGGTCTTGGTGCCGAGGTCGAGCCCGATCAATCCGCCGCGGGCGGCGAAGTGTGCGGCGGCATCGACCAGTGGCAAGACAAGTCCCATGAGCGAAGCGTTAGCATGCGGTGAAAGTCGCGCCAACGTCCCCGCTTGATCCGCATTTGATCCACATTTGGCCCGCACTGGCGCAGCCCGAGGTATCGGGGCACAATGCATTTTTACTGATAGCCGTGCGATAATCTGGGGGGATTGAATGCTGGCTTTTTGGAGAAGGGCGATGTGTCTGGCGCCTTGGGCGTTTGTCGCAATACCGGTTTGTGCTGCACCGGCGCAGCCGTTCGAGGCGCCGCCGTCGTTCAACGCCGCGCAAATTCGCGGGGTCGACCGGGTCGGCCCCAACTACACGATCCTGACGCCGGTGCGCAGCGACGGCCTGATCCGCCATTACCTGCTGGCGACGCCTTACGGCGAGATCGCGGTGCCGGGCGACGCGATGCTGCACATGCGGCTCAACGAACTGGTGGCGCTGTCGCTGCTGGAGAAGGTCAGCGGTTCCGACACCTTCGGCAAATCTCTGGTGCAGGCCGGCCTCAACCCGCTGAAATATACCGGCCGGCTGATCACCAATCCGATCGGCACCGTGCAAAGCACGTTGGGCGGCATCGGCGCCGTGTTCGGCCGCATCGGCGCCGGCATCAACAATGCCGGCAAGACGCAGGACGATGCACTGGCGGGGCTGCTCGGCGTCACCAGCGAACGGCGCACGCTGGCCGCGGCTTATGGCGTCGATCCCTATACCGACTTCGCGCCGCTCGATGCCAAGCTGAAACAATTGTCGGAGGCCGCCGCGCTCGGCGGTCTTGCCGTGACCGGCGCGCTGCTCGCCGTTCCCGGCGCCGCCGGCATTGTGGTGTCGAACCTGTCGACTGCCAACAAGCTCGACAACATCGCCATATCCGATCTGGCGCGCCAATATACGGCGGCACAGATCCTCGACCTCAACCGCGCCAAGCTCACCGACATGGGCGTCGCGCCCGAACTGAACGCGGCGATCCTCGCCAACCGCAATTACACGCCGATCGACATGGCGGCGATGGTCGCGGCGCTCGACAGCATGAAGGACGTCGCCGGCCGCCCCGTGTTCATCGACCGTGCCGCGGCGGCCGATACGCGCGCGACCGCCTTCTTCATGCGGCGGCTGGCCGAACTGATGGCGAAAGAGGCGCGGCCGCGCGGCTATGCCCAGATCGTCGCGCTCGGCGGATTGCCGTTCGCGTCGACTCGCGACGGCCGCATCGTCACCGTGGCGCCGATCGATGCGCTGTCGTGGACGGCGGAGAGCGCCTCGCGCTTCGGCGCATTCACCGCCGAGCGCAAGGCGCTCGCGGCCAAGGCTGCGGGCGAATTGCGCATCACCGGGCAAGCGACAGCTTTGGCCAGGAAGCAATTGAAGGCGGAAGGCTGGACTTTGGTTGAAGGGCAGAAGCCGTAACGGCCTCTCGATATTATGATCGTAATCCTATAGGCAATTTGCATCCGGCGGCGTTGGGTATATGTGTCCGGCGAGGCCGGGCAGCGGCCTTCGACGACGATTCCGGAGCTCAGAGCCATGCATACCCATTCGGTCGAATCCTGGCAGCACCCGCACGTTTTCCTCGGCGCCAAGCATGACCGGCACGAGCGCCGCACCTGGTTCGTGGTGGCGCTGACCGCGGCGATGATGGTGGCCGAGATCGTCGGCGGTACGTTTTACGGTTCGATGGCGGTGGTGGCCGACGGCTGGCACATGTCGACGCACGCCGGCGCGCTGACAATCGCGGCGCTGGCCTACCGCTTCGCCCGCCGCCACGCGCGCGACGCGCGTTTCAGCTTCGGCACCGGCAAGGTCGGCGAACTGGCGGCGTTTTCCAGCGCGATCATTCTGGCGCTGATCGCCGCGGCGATCGGCTATGAATCGGTGTTGCGTATTTACGAGCCGGTGGCGATCCACTTTGTCGAGGCGACGTGGCTCGCTGTGGTCGGGCTTGGCGTCAATCTCGCCAGCGTCTGGTTCCTGTTCGACAGCGATCATCATCACGCGCCGCACGCCGCCGCGGCGGATCATGACGATCATGACCACGATCACGATCACGACCATGGCCATCATCACCACCAGCCTCACGGCCACGATTCCAATCTCCGCGCCGCCTACGTGCATGTGCTCGCCGACGCGATGACCTCGGTGCTGGCGATTGCCGGGCTCCTGGCCGGGCGGTTCTACGGCCTGGTCTGGATGGACCCTTTGATGGCGCTGATCGGCGTCGCGGTCATCCTGAGCTGGTCGGTCGGGCTGATCCGTTCGTCGGCGACCGTGCTGCTCGACATGGTGCCGGACCGGCGGCTGGCGGGCCATATCCGCCAACGCCTGGAGGTCGAGGGCGACCGGGTAAGCGACCTGCATCTGTGGCGGCTCGGCCCCGGCCATGTCGGCTTGATCGCGTCGGTGGTCTCCGACCGGCCGCAGCTGCCTTCGGTCTATAAAGAGCGGCTCGAAGGCCTGGCCGGCCTGTCGCACATCACCATCGAGGTGCATGCTTGCGCCGACCACGGGCGCGACGCGGCGTGACTCCGCCGCTTTCTGCTCCATTGCGATGACAAACGGGCCTCTGCTATACGCGCTGCAGCATTTTCTCTGAGGTTTCCAGGCCCTTCTGAGGTTACCATGTCAGTTGACGCCGCTACCGTCCGTCGCATCGCCCGTCTCGCCCGCATCGCGGTCGCCGACGACGAGGTCGAGCATTTGCAGGGCGAGCTCAATGCCATGCTGGCCTTCGTCGAGCAACTCTCCGAGGTCGATGTCGAGGGCGTCGAGCCGATGACCTCGGTGACGCCGATGGCGATGAAGATGCGCGTCGACGCGGTGACCGACGGCGGCAATGCGGAAGCGGTGCTGGCCAATGCGCCGCAAAGTGAGGATGACTTTTACCTGGTGCCGAAAGTGATTGAATGATGCGCGTGATCCGTCACCCTGAGGTGCGAGGGCGCAGCCCGAGCCTCGAAGGGCGACGGCCCGAGAGTCAGCGGCCGCTCATTCTTCGAGGCTCGCTACGCTCGCACCTCAGGATGACGGGTTTGATGCTGACGATGAATGGACTGACGTAACATGTGCATGGCCTGCGAGCAGGGTGATCAGGAACGCATCTGGCAACTGGTGGAAATCATTTCCACCGGGCAGATGCCGGCCGGCCACACCGCCGACGACCTGCGCGCCATGGGCCTGCCGCTGCCGGGCGAAGTCTATCGCGAGGAGCAGCCTGACGGCACCATTTTGATCAAGCAGCGCTCGCCGGCGGAAATCGAAGCGCTGAAAGCCAAAAATCCTTTTGTGTGTGATACGCCGCAGTGAAGATTTGCCAATGACCGAATTGACCTCGCTGACGCTCGCCGACGCGCGCGACCGCCTCCGCAACAAAGACATCAGCGCCGTCGAACTCGCCAACGCCCATGTCGGCGCGATCGAGAAGGCGCGCGCATTGAACGCCTTCGTGCTGGAAACGCCGGAGCAGGCTTTGGCGATGGCGAAGGCCTCCGACGCACGTATCGCCAAAGGCGAGGCCGGTCCGCTCGAAGGCATTCCGCTGGCGATCAAGGATCTGTTCGCGACCAAGGGCGTGCGCACCACGGCGTGCTCGAAGATTCTCGGCAATTTCGTGCCGACGTACGAATCGACGGTGTCGTCACAGCTGTGGCGCGACGGCGCGGTCATGCTCGGCAAGACCAACAATGACGAATTCGCCATGGGCTCGTCGAACGAGACCTCGCATTTCGGCTCGGTGCAGTCGCCGTGGCGCCGGGAGGGCTCGAACACGCCTTTGGTGCCGGGCGGCTCGTCCGGCGGTTCGGCAGCGGCGGTGGCGGCGCAACTGTGTCTGGGCGCGACCGCGACCGACACAGGTGGCTCTATTAGACAGCCGGCGGCATTCACCGGCACGGTCGGCATCAAGCCGACCTACGGCCGCTGCTCGCGCTGGGGCATCGTGGCGTTTGCCTCATCGCTCGATCAGGCCGGCCCGATCACCAAGACGGTGCGCGACGCGGCGATCATGCTGCGCTCGATGGCCGGGCCCGACGCCAAGGACACGACCTGCGCCGACTTGCCCGTGCCGGATTACGAAGCGTCCATCGGCAAATCGGTGAAGGGCCTGCGCATCGGCATCCCTAAGGAATACCGGCTCGACGGCATGCCGGCCGAAATCGAAAAGATCTGGCAACAAGGCTGCGACTGGCTCAAAAGCGCCGGCGCCGAACTGGTCGAGGTGTCGCTGCCGCATACCAAATACGCGCTGCCGGCTTACTACATCGTCGCGCCGGCGGAGGCCTCGTCCAATCTCGCGCGCTATGACGGCGTGCGCTACGGCCTGCGCGTGCCCGGTCGCGACATCACCGACATGTATGAGAAGACGCGCGCCGCAGGCTTCGGCGCCGAAGTGCGCCGCCGCGTCATGATCGGCACGTACGTTCTGTCGGCCGGCTATTACGACGCCTATTACCTGCGCGCGCAGAAGGTGCGCACGCTGATCAAGCGCGACTTCGAGCAGTGCTTTGCCGCGGGCGTTCACGCCATGCTGACGCCGGCGACGCCGTCGGCCTCGTTCGGCGTCGGCGAGAAGGGCGGCGACGATCCGGTCGAGATGTATTTGAACGACATCTTCACGGTGACGGTGAACATGGCGGGTCTGCCCGGCATCGCCCTGCCGGCCGGCACCGATGTGCAGGGCCTGCCGCTCGGCCTGCAACTGATCGGCCGGCCGTTCGACGAGGAGACCTTGTTCTCGCTCGGCGCCGTGATCGAGCGCGAGGC
>JAQSCR010000512.1 GCA_029945495.1 Pseudolabrys sp.
GACGACGTCGCGGATCAGG
Organism: Pseudolabrys sp.; assembly: GCA_029945495.1. Classification (GTDB taxonomy): domain Bacteria; phylum Pseudomonadota; class Alphaproteobacteria; order Rhizobiales; family Xanthobacteraceae; genus Pseudolabrys. Next base: position 20 of record JAQSCR010000512.1, read on the forward strand.
CCGGCGTCGAACACCTGGCCTTTGGCTTCGCCGTAGCCGGTGTGATTGGAGAACTGCACGGTATGCACCGGCCACACCTCGACGCCCATGCGCTGCAGCGGAAACACCGCGGCCGAATTGCCGACATGGCCGTAAGCGACATGCGACTGGATCGAGATGAGGTTCATGGGCCCGACACTAACAGACACGGCGGGGAAATGCCCCGCCGTGTGCCACCTTCGAGTATCAAACGCCGCTGACGATTACTTCATCCCCAGCTTCTTGTTGGCGGCGTCGACATAAGTGTTGGTGTAGGTTTTCGACAGGTCGATATTGGCCTTGGCCACATCCGGCGACGACTGGCTGAACACGGCAAGCACGGCCGCGGCGCCCTTCGGGTCCATGCGGCCGGTCTGCGAATACATCGGCATGGTGTTCTTGAGCGCGGCGATGTAGCCGGCCTTGTCCTTGCCGACGAGTTCCGGCGGCATCTTCTCGGTGATCTCTTCCGCCGTGTGGGAATGAATCCATTTCAGCGTCGAGACGATCGCATTGGCCATGCCTTGCACATCCTTCTCGTGCGCCTTGATCCAGTCGGCCTGGGCATAAAGCGCACCGCCCGGATACTCGCCGCCGAACACGGCGAGCGTGTCTTTCTGCGAGCGGGTGTCGGAGAGAATCTTGAGATCGCTGTATTTGCCGGCCAACACCGTCACCGCCGGGTCGAGCATGATCGCGGCATCGATCTGACCCTGTTCCATCGCCGCGATCGCGGTCGAGCCGAGGCCTACGCCAATGACGCCGATCGAGTTCGGGTCGACACCATTCTTGCTGAGAATATATTTCAGGAAGAAATCGGTCGACGAGCCCGGCGCGGAGACGCCGACTTTTTTGCCCGCCAGGTCCTTAACCGATTTGATCTCGGCGGTATGTTTTGGCGAGACAACCAGCGCGAAACCCGGGAAACGGTCATAGACCACGAAGGACTGCAAATGCTGGCCCTTGGCCGCGAGGTTGACGCAATGATCGAAATAGCCGGACGCGACGTCGGCGCTGCCGCCCATCACCGCCTTGAGCGATTCTGAACCGCCCTTGAACTGGATGACCTCGACCTCGACCCCGGCTTTTTTGAACTCGCCGAGCGACTCGGCCAGCATGGTCGGCAGGTAGCACAGGCACGAGGCGCCACCGACGGCGATGGTCACCTTCGCAGAAGCGAGACCTGACATGAGGCCGGTCGACAGAACCAGCGCGGCGAGCGCGGTCGTAAACCGGCGAAACAGTGCGGACATGAATTACCTCCCTATTGGCTTGGCCTCTCAATCGGCCATTCGTGGGGCACGATAATCCAGCGGGAGCGCTATGCCTAGGGCCTGGCGTCGCCCACGATGGGCCGCCAGACCAGCAGGCGTTTTTCGATCACCGTTACGACAAAATCGATAGCGATCACAAAGGCCGCCAAAACGAACATGCCGGCAAATACCCCGGCGACGTCGAACACGCCTTCGGCCTGCTGAATCAGGTAGCCGAGGCCGGCGGCGGAGCCGAGATATTCGCCCACCACAGCACCAACAACAGCAAAACCAACGGAAGTATGCAGCGACGAGAACATCCACGACAGCGCCGACGGCCAATAGACATGGCGCATCAGTTGGCGCTCGTTCATGCCGAGCATACGCGCATTGGCGAGCACGGTCGGTGAGACTTCCTTGACGCCCTGATAGACATTGAAGAACACGATGAAGAACACCAAGGTGACGCCAAGGGCGACCTTCGACCAGATGCCGAGACCGAGCCACAGCGTGAAGATCGGCGCCAGCACCACGCGCGGCAGCGCGTTGGCCATCTTGACGTAAGGGTCGAACACAGCCGCGGTGCGCGGCTGGCGCGCGAACCAGAAGCCGACCAGGATGCCGCCGATCGAGCCGATGGCGAAAGCGAGCATCGCTTCCACCAAGGTGACGTAGAGATGTTTCCAGATCACGCCGGTGGCGAACCACACGACGATCTGCTTGGCCACCTCCACGGGATTGGAAAAGAAGAACGGCGGCAGCAGCATCTTGCCGAACACCGGATAAGTGGTGAACACGTGCCAGATCGCCAGCGAGACGATCGCAACGAGGACTTGCAGCGCCAGAAGCGTTATGCGTGACATTATCTGGACTCCGCCTGCGCGTAGCCCTTGATCACCTCGGACTTGAGCATCTGCCAGATCTCGCGGTGCAAATCGTGAAACGCCGGATCGAGCTTGATCTCGGCGATATCGCGCGGCCGCGACAGCTTGACGCGCCAATCGCCGATGATGCGCGCCGAAGGCCCCGCCGACATGATGACGACGCGGTCGGACAAAGCGATGGCCTCTTCGAGGTCATGGGTAACGAACAGCACCGCCTTGCGGTCGGCGCTCCACAGATCGAGCAGCAGATTGCCCATGATCTGCCGGGTCTGCGCATCGAGCGCGCCGAACGGCTCGTCCATCAGCAGGATTTTCGGATCGCGGATCAAGACTTGCGCCAGGCCGATACGCTTGCGCTGGCCGCCCGACAGCATGTGCGGGTAGCGGTCGCCGAAGGAGCCGAGACCGACGCGCGCCAGCCAGTCCGTAGCGCGGGCGCGCGCCTCGCTCGAGGGCGTGCCGGCCGTCTCCAGACCGATGGCGACGTTCTCGAGCGCGGTCTTCCAGGGAAACAGCGCGTCGGCCTGAAACAAATAGCCGGCCTGCCGGTTGAGCGTTGCGAGCGTATTGCCGAAAATGTCGACGTGGCCGGCGGCCGGCGCCAGCAGGCCGGCGGCGATATTGAGCAGCGTGGATTTGCCGCAGCCGGTCGGGCCGACAATGGAGACGAATTCACCGTCGGCGACATTGAGCGTCGCGCTTTGCACCGCGCGATAGACCCCGCCTCCTGCCAGGCGGAAAGCGACGTCGACGCCGTTCAGCGCGATCGCAGCTTCGCTTGTGCGTATCGGCGCGATTGCCGTCGCGGTTTCAGGCATTCGGGGTCTCCTCCGGTGCGCAAACTAGCCGCTTGTCGCGCCAATGCAAACCCGCCTGGGTTTGCGCATGATCTTGTCCGAAAACCGGTGCCCACTTTTCGGGATCATGCGCGCTAGTTACCCTCGGCCGCGCCTTCGAGTTCTTCGGCGCGCTCTTTGGTCATCCGCAACATACAGTCGCCGGCTTGAATGCGCGCGATGGTGCCCTCGCCGAGACCCCAATAGAGGCAGTTGGCGTCGCGAAACGCCACCCAGGCGCGCTGGGCCTTGCGCAGTTGCTCGCGCTGCTTGGGCTGCGCCATTTCCAATGCCTTCGGATAGGCAATGTTCAGGCGTTTGTCCCATTGCGCGGTTTTGCCCTTGAAGCATTCGACCATTTCATAGGTGCTGCCATCGCAGCCTTTGTCGGGATCGCCCTGGTCGCCGGCATAAGCAGAAACGGCCGCCCCGATCAGGGCGGCCGTTGCAACGATGGTGAGGGCGACGCGCAAGGTTAGTTCTTCCTTTTGTCGACCATGGCGCGTTCCTTGATCCCATAAAGGCTCGCGCAAGCGAGCCCGTCTTAACGCAAAAAGCCTTGGATCAGTTCTTGCTCTTGTCGACCATGGCGCGTTCCTTGATCCAAGGCATCATCTCGCGCAGCTTGGCACCGACCTGCTCGATCGAGTGCTCGGCCAGCTTGGCGCGGGTCGCCTTGAACGAGGTCTGGTTGACCTTGTTCTCCAGCATCCAGTCGCGGGTGAAGCGGCCGGACTGAATGTCGCCCAGCACACGCTTCATCTCGGCCTTGGTTTCCGGCGTGATGATGCGCGGGCCGGTGACGTATTCGCCGTATTCCGCGGTGTTGGAGATCGAATAGTTCATGTTGGCGATACCGCCTTCGTAGATCAGGTCGACGATCAGCTTCACTTCGTGCAGGCACTCGAAATAGGCCATCTCCGGCGCGTAGCCGGCTTCGCACAAGGTCTCGTAGCCGGCCTTGATAAGTTCGACGAGGCCGCCGCACAGCACCGCCTGTTCGCCGAACAGGTCGGTCTCGCACTCTTCCTTGAACGTCGTCTCGATGATGCCGGCGCGGCCGCCGCCGATGGCGGAGGCGTAAGACAGGCCGAGATCGTGCGCATTGCCGGAGGCGTCCTTGTGGATGGCGATCAGGCACGGCACGCCGGCGCCGCGGGCATATTCCGAACGCACGGTGTGGCCCGGGCCCTTCGGCGCAATCATCAGCACGTCGAGATCGGGACGCGGATCGATCAGGTTGAAATGCACGTTAAGGCCGTGCGCGAACAACAGCGCCGCGCCCTGCTTCATGTTGCCGGCGAGCGACTCGCGATAGATGTCGCCCTGCAATTCGTCGGGCGTGAGCATCATCATCACGTCGGCCCATTTGGCGGCGTCGGCGACTTCCATGGTCTTGAAGCCCGACCCTTCTGCCTTCTTGATGCCCTGCGACCCCTTGCGCAACGCGATCACGACGTCCTTGACGCCTGAGTCGCGCATATTGAGCGCATGGGCGTGGCCCTGGCTGCCATAGCCGATGACGGCGACCTTCTTGCCCTTGATCAGGTTGAGGTCGGCGTCGCGATCGTAATAAACCCGCATGATAATCCTCTACTTCTACTAGGTGTCTCTGCCCCGGGGGAATTTCGGCCTTGCTTCTAGGACGCCCCGGGACAGCCGACAAGGCCCCGAGGCGCTGTATTGCGCCGGCGTCCTACAAGACCATCGGCACGATGCTGACGACCAGCAGCGCCGCCATGGCGAAATTGAAAGCCTTGGCGCGGCGCGGGTCCTGCAGAAACACCCGCAGCGCAGCACCGAAGGCGGCCCAGGCCGACACGGCCAGTACGGTGACGACCGTGAACACCAGGATGACGATGGGAAAGTCGACGAACTGGTGGCCCGGCCGCACGTAGATCGCAATGCCGCTGACCACGGCCAGGACGGCCTTGGGGTTGACCCACTGAAAGGCCGCGGCCTGGAGGAAGGTGAACGGCCGCGCCGGCGCTGCCGCCTCTTTGCCCTGATGGGCGGTCGCAACCTTATAGGCGAGCCACAGCATATAAATGGCGCCGACTACCTTCAGCACGGTCTGCAGGTCCGGGATCGCCGCGAACACCAGGCCCAGCCCCGCGCCGCAGGCGATCAGCAGCACGTCGAAGCCGATCGTCACACCAGTGATGTGCGGCACCGTGCGGGCGAAGCCGAAGTTCACGCCGGAGGCGGCGAGCAAGACGTTATTCGGCCCCGGCGTGAACGCCATCACGCAGGCGAAAACGACCAGAGCGGAAAAGACGTCGATCGGCATTACATACCTTCTGGCCCGCGCGCGATCGCCGCGATCCCGGTGCGCGACACTTCGACCAGTCCGAGCGGCAGCATCAGCGCCACGAATTGCTCGATCTTGTCGCTCTTGCCGGTGATCTCGAAAACGAAGCTCTCGGTGGTGGCGTCGATGACGCGAGCGCGGAAGGCGTCGGCCAGCCGCAACGCCTCGACCCGGTTGTCGCCCTTGCCGCGCACCTTGACCATCGCCAGTTCGCGCTCGATCGAGCGGCCGGACAGCGTCATGTCGACGACGCGATGGACCGGGACGAGCCGATCGAGCTGGTTCTTGATCTGCTCGATCACCATCGGCGTGCCGGTGGTGACGACGGTAATAAGCGACAGATGCTTGGCGTGTTCGGTTTCCGACACCGTCAGTGATTCGATATTGTAGCCGCGGCCGGAGAACAGGCCGATGACGCGGGCGAGCACGCCCGGCTCGTTATCGACCAGCACCGACAGAGTGTGGGTCACGTCGCGCTGCGCCGTCGGCGCGGTCGGATAGTGCGAGGTACTTGAGGGCACATTTGCGTTCACGGTCGTCGTCCTTATGCGTTCGCGCGCAAGTGGCGCTTAGTATTGGCGCTTAATATGCGGCGCTTAAACCAGCATCTTGCCTTCCTCGGTGATCGCGTCATCGAGGCTTACGCCGCTATCGCCGAGGATCATTTCGTTGTGCGCCTTGCCCGATGGAATCATCGGGAAGCAGTTCTCCACCTTGTCGACGACGCAGTCGAACAGCACCGGCCGGTCGACGGCGATCATGTCCTTGATGGCGTGGTCCAGGTCGCCCGGCTTCTCGCAGCGGATGCCGACCGCGTGCATCGCCTCGGCCAGCTTGACGAAATCCGGCAGGGCTTCCGAATAGCTCTCCGAATAGCGGCTGCCGTGCAGCAATTCCTGCCACTGACGAACCATGCCCATGTAGCCGTTGTTGAGGATGAAGATTTTGATCGGCAGCCGGTACTGCACCGCCGTCGACAGCTCCTGCATGGTCATCTGCACCGACGCTTCGCCGGCGATGTCGATCACCAGCGATTTCGGATGCGCCAGTTGCACGCCGACCGAGGCCGGCAAACCATAGCCCATGGTGCCGAGACCGCCGGAGGTCATCCAGCGGTTCGGCTCCTGGAAGTGATAGAACTGCGCCGCCCACATCTGATGCTGACCGACCTCGGTCGTGATGTAGGTATCCTTGTCCTTGGTCAGCTCGTAGAGCCGCTGGATCGCGTATTGCGGCTTGATGACCTCGTTGGATGCGCGATAGGCGAGCGACTTGCGCGCGCGCCATTTGTCGATCTGCTTCCACCAGTCGCCCATCGACTTCTTGTCGGCCTGCTTGGCCTGCGTGCGCCACAGCCGCACCATGTCTTCCAGCACATGCGCGCAGTCACCGACGATCGGAATATCGACCTTGATGTTCTTGTTGATCGAGGATGCGTCGATATCGACATGGATCTTCTTCGAGCCGGGCGAGAACGCGTCGACGCGGCCGGTGATGCGGTCGTCAAAACGCGCGCCGATGCAGACCATGACGTCGCAATCGTGCATCGCCATGTTGGCTTCCAGCGTGCCGTGCATGCCGAGCATGCCCATCCATTGCGGATCGGCGGCTGGAAAGGCGCCCAGCCCCATCAAGGTCGAGGTGATCGGGAAGCCGGTCAGCTTGACCAGTTCGCGTAGCAAGGCGCTGGCGTTCTTGCCGGAATTGATCACGCCGCCGCCGGTGTAGAACAGCGGCCGCTTGGCGTGCGTCATCAGTTCGACGGCGGCCTTGATCGCCTCGAGGTCGCCCTTGAGCTTGGGCTTGTAGCCGGTGTGCGGGAATTCCTTCGGCTTGGAATAGACGCCTTTGGCGAACTGGATATCCTTCGGAATATCGACCACGACCGGGCCCGGCCGTCCGCTCGAGGCAATGTGAAACGCCTCGTGCAGGATGCGCGGCAGGTCCTCGATGCGCTTGACCAGATAATTGTGCTTGGTGCACGGCCGGGTGATGCCGACGGTGTCGCACTCCTGAAAGGCGTCGTTGCCGATGAGATGCGTCGGCACTTGGCCGGTGATGCAGACCAGCGGGATCGAGTCGCACAGCGCGTCGGTGAGGCCCGTCACGGCATTGGTGGCGCCGGGACCGGAGGTGACCAGCACGCAGCCAACTTTCCCGGTCGAGCGCGCATAGCCCTCCGCCGCATGGACGGCGCCCTGCTCGTGCCGCACCAGAATGTGCTGGACTTCCTTTTGCGCGAAGATGGCGTCGTAAATCGGCAGAACCGCGCCGCCCGGATAGCCGAACAGGTGCTTCACGCCCTGGTCCGCCATCGCCTGGATCACCATTTCGGCGCCGGTCATTTCCCGTGTCATCGTCTTTATCCTTGTCCGCAGTCCTGATCCTAATGGCGCAATAAAAAAGGCCCGCGAAGGGCCATGTCCGGACACTCACCTGAGGCGCCTTGCGGGCTACCTGGCCAGTGTCCGAACCTTTACTACGAGAGTAATAATATTGCGCATTGTCGTGCCTGCCCGTACTTTCGTTGCGCGGTTTATAGGGGTGCCCGTTTCTCCGGTCAAGCGCCTTTTCATAGGCTAATACCACCTCGGGCGACCCGCAAGCGGGCGTTCAACCGTCGGCTCCTTCCATAAAGAAGGGGCATCCCGTTGCCCGGAACGCCCCCGAAATTGCCTGGCCGCTTCAGCTCGCAAAAAAGGCCGTCAGGCTGCCCGCGAACGCGTTGCTGCCATCCGTGGCGGCGCGGCGGGTCGGCTGGCGGCGCGCTTTGGCTCGCCATGCGTGCTGGCGGCGCCGTCGACCTGAAAGAACGCCACCTGCTCGTCCATCGCCGTGGCCTGATGCTCCAGGGTCTTGGCGGTGGCCGCGTTCTCCTCGACCAGCGCGGAGTTCTGCTGGGTGGCGTCGTCCATCTGCGCCAGCGCCCGGTTGATCTCGTCGAGCCCGGTCGCCTGCTCGCCGCTGGCTGCCGCGATGTCCGAGACGATGGTGGCCACTGTCTCGATCGACCCGACGATCTCGGTCAGCGCGACACCCGCCCGGTTAACGAGATCGACGCCGTCTTTGACCTGGCCGTTCGAGTTGGTGATCAGATCCTTGATGTCCTTGGCCGCCTGCGACGACCGCTGCGCCAGGCTGCGGACTTCCGAGGCGACGACCGCGAAGCCACGACCGGCTTCGCCGGCGCGTGCCGCTTCCACCGCGGCGTTGAGCGCAAGCAGATTGGTCTGGCGGGCGATTTCGTCGATGACGCCGATGATGTCGGAGATCTTGCGCGAAGAATCCTCGATCTTCGCCATGGCGTCCACCGCCTGAGCGACAACCTGACTGCCGCGATGCGCGACGTCGCGGGTGGCGGTCGCCGACTCGTTGGCGTGCTGCGCGTTCTCCGCGTTTTTCTTCACCGTCGACGAAATCTCCTCCATCGAGGCCGACGTTTCTTCCAGACTCGCCGCCTGCTCCTCAGTGCGCTGCGACAGGTCGGTCGTGCTGGTGGAGATCTCGGCCGAGGCGTTGGTCACCTCGCGCGCGGAATTCTTGATGTTGCTGATGCTTGCCCGCACCCGCTCCGCCATCCGGCTGACCGCCTGCGCGATCTGGCCGACTTCGTCCGTGCGATCGAGCCCCGATATCGACGCCTGGAAATTTCCTTCCGCCAGCGCTTCAAGCGGCGATATCAGCGCCGCCAACGGCCGGCAGATATACAACAGCACGAAAATGCTGGCGCCGATCGCAAATAGCGCGCCGATAGCTACGATGATGACGGTCAGAGTTCGGATTTCCGAATAATTCGCCGCGGACGACTCGGCCGCCTGGATGGCTCCATTGCTGTTGATATCCACGAGCTTGGCCACATCGTCGGTCGTTGCGCGGAATGCGGTTACCATCCCTTTGAATAGCGCCGCCGCCTCGACCGTCTTGTGTTCCACCGACAGTTTCAGGAGTTGCTCGGCTTGCTTTTGATGTTCGGCCCAGTGCTGCATGAAGCCGTTAAAAGCGGCGCGTTCCTCGGGCGAGGAAATGAGCGTCTCGTATTTCTTGCTATAACGCTCGACCGCCACCAATTGGGTCTGGATGTCCTTTTCGGTCTGCGGCCGTTCCGCGTCGGTAGACAGGATGTGCTTGACGATCGCCAGCCGCGCCCGCGACGCCGACAGGCCGAGATTGAGCGCCGTGCTCACCGCCGGCAGTAATTTGGTCGAGAACTGCACCGTCGAATTATTGACCGCGGCCACTTTGTTCAGGGCAAACAAACCCTGCCCGAGAATGATCAAACCCATGAGACCAAACGCGCCCATGAGCATCGAGCGGATCGACAAGCCAAACATGTTTTATTTCCCTACGTGCAAACCCAAGCGATGAAGCCCGGCGTTGCCGTTACGCCGCCGAGCGCTTTGCCGCCATCGGCTTTTGATTGAAAGACGGACGGAGTGCCGCCGGCCGGTTTGTGTGCTTGTCGCCGCTCACGGCGGTTTCGCCTTCGACCTGGAAGAAGGCCACCTGCTCGTCCATGGCCTTGGCCTGCCGTTCAAGCACGACAGACGTGGCCGCGTTCTCCTCGACCAGCGCCGAATTGCGCTGGGTCGCCTCGTCCATCTGGCTCAATGCCTTCTTGATCTCATCGAGACCGGTCGCCTGCTCGGCGCTGGCCGTCGCAATATCGGAGACGACGGTGGCGACCTTGCGGATCGATTCGACGATCTCGTTGAGCGCCTCGCCCGCCTGATTGACCAGCCCGACGCCTTCCTGCACCTGGCTTCCGCTCGTGGTGATCAGTTGCGCGATATCCTTGGCCGCCTGCGAGGAACGCTGCGCTAGGCTGCGCACTTCCGACGCCACCACGGCGAAGCCGCGGCCGGCTTCACCGGCGCGCGCGGCTTCCACCGCGGCGTTGAGCGCGAG
>JAQSCR010000513.1:0-3283 GCA_029945495.1 Pseudolabrys sp.
TACTGGTCCTCGGTGCCCTCGTTGGCGACAAGACACGCCCTGCCGGCCGCTGAAGCATTGGGAGGCAAGCATGGCTCAAGAAGCGATTCAGGTTGTTGAGAAGGCCCCCGCGACACCGTCGGTAACAGCATCGATCGACCAAATTCATCTCTCCCGTACGACATTGGGCGACCACAGCCTGGAGCACGAATTGCTGCAGCTGTTTAGTCGTCAGACTACATTGATAATGGCGCGCATGCGCCCCGCATCGCCCGCTATTGCCCTGTCGCTTGCTCATACGCTCAAGAATTCAGCGCAATGCATCGGGGCTTGGCGCGTCGTCCGCGCAGCCGAGGCCGTCGAACTCGCAGACGGAACAATCGATGAAGTGGAATTTGCAAAGAATCGACTTGCCGCAGCTGTGGAAGAAGCACAATCGACGATTTTCAAGCTTCTGCGGGCGCACTGATCCGACGCTCAGTACCGACATTTCATCAAGCAAAGCGCCGCAGGTCATTTATTGAAGGCCCCGTCGCCTTTGCGTGAAATTTTACTGGAGATTCTCAGAGTGCTGCCGGCGGTCCATCGTGCGTCTTACCAACTAAGATCAGCGGAGTTTGGAGGCAGAGCGGCGCAACGCCGCAGCGCGCGCCGCCCCTCCTCACTACTTGGTCACCTTGGCTTGTACGAGATCATGCAGATCGTCATCGGTGACGTTTACTTTCAACGGATACAACGCTGCCCGTCACCTTGCGGATCACCTCCTGGTTCTGCGAAAGCGTCAGAGAACCTCCGACGCCTTTGATCTGTACAAGTGGCATCCGCTTTCTCCGCTATCTGATGTTGGCGATCAGGCGCCCTTCGACCAGGCTGCCGAGGCAAATACCTGATCGAGCGGTATCTTGGCGATGTGGTTCGCATAGTTGGAAAGCGTCTTCATTCCAACGCCGAGCACCACCTCGAGAACTTGCTGCTGCCCGTATCCGACGCTGAGAAATGCCGCCATCTCGGCAGCCTTTGGCCAGCCGCGCGAGTTTACCACCGCCGCAGTGAAGTTGCGGAGAGCTTCGAGCTTGCTGTCGGCGATCGGTTGGCCGACGCGAATGGCCCGCACCACGTCAACGGGAACCTTTTGCATTCCCGAAATGACGCTATGGGCCGCGACGCAATATTCGCAATTGTTCTCCGCGCTCACTGTCAGCAGAACAACCTGCCGCTCGGTGACACTCAACGACGTCTCGTCGAAAATGCCGGATAATGTGGCGTAGGCCTTCACCAAGGCGGGCGCTTCCGACATGACACCGAACAGATTGGGCACGAAGCCCAGGCCATTCTTGGCGCCGGCGAGGGTTTCCTTGGCCGCCGCGGGCGCGGACTCAATCGTGTGCACTGTGAAGTTCATCTCAGTTTCTCCAATGATCGGTTGCGAAATGTCCGGTCTGCCTGAACCGACCGAGGCAGACAGATCCGGATAACGTCAGCCGTCCTCCGCCATGAAGTGGCGGAGGACGCGAGTTATGAGTGTAAAAGTGCAGAACGCGGCGCAGTGTGACGCCGGCCGCGCCGCCTGACGCCGCGACTACGCCTTGCCGGCGATCCGCTTGACCGCCTCTTGCGTCGTCCAAACCGCGTTCGCGATGTAGCGAAAGTTGGTCAGGGCGGCGAGATAGCCATCCCCTTCCGGCAGCATCGCCGCCGCGGTTGCGTCTCGCACGACCGCGACCTCGAAGCCTTGTTCGAGAAGCTCGCGCAGATGCGATTCGACGCACAAATTCGCCGACATGCCGGCAAGGATGACCTGGTCGACACGCTGCTTGCGCAACTGAAGTACGAGGTCGTTCTGCTCGGGGCCGTAGACTTTGTGCGGTGAGGTGATGATGGTTTTGCCGTCGAAAATGTATTGCTTGTACTCGGCCATGAAGTCGGCGCCGGAATTCTCGAAGCCATCGACGTTGTAGGCGCCCTTGCGGTCGAACATGCCGATTTTATGCATCAGCTTTTCGAGCGCGCCTTCGAACCGCCAGCCTTTGTCGGTGGGAAAGTAGTAATGGGGGGACACGGCGACAGTCATGCCGGCCGCCTTGGCGGCCTTGAACAACCGGCCGATATTGGCAACCGTATCCTGTTGCTCGACGCTCTTACCGACGACGCCCCAGGTTACGCCTTTCGGGCTGAGGAAATCGATTTGAGGGTCGGTGACGACGAGGGCGGTACGCGGCAGATCGAGCTTCATGTCGGACGGGGGCAACGCCGGTTTCTCCGGATCAGCGTAGGGGTCGTTCGCCGCCTGGGCGGCTGTTGTCCCAAGAACGGCCGCACCGGCTGCAAGTCCGGCAGCGGCGCCGGCCTTGATCATGCTGCGCCGCCCAATAAGATGCCGTTCGGCGTCGGCTAATTTTGCGCCGTCCTCATGGTGATGATGTTGGCCGCAACCGTGGTGATCGCTCATTTTAGCTCTCCGTATTTCTAGTTGAATGGTGACGGCGTTGTCGCCGGGCACCTTGGTCTTTATGGTGCCGTGAATGCGAAGTGGTCCGAATGGCGTGCTCAATCGTCTGGTCGAGTGAACGCCGCCGCGAGACATTCGTTTTCGGTCGTGGCGATCCGGCGGCATGGACGTTGGGTGGCGAAAATGAACCGGCCACCCAAGGGCGGGGGCATCTCCCCTGGGTGGCCTGGTGCACTACGTTGCAGAGAGGCCTAATTGTTAGTATTGACCATGCGTCGCCGCCTCTCGGTTGAACGACGCTTTTTCCTCGGCGGTGTACGACTTGACCGGACGCCGGGCATCCGCGAAAGCAGAGTCCGCCAAGGTGAAGGGCTGAACGATCTCCTCCAGCAGCGGATAATTGTTGCCGATCCTATTCTCGACAGACTCATTCGCCAGTGCGGCCGAAGCAAAGCCGACGATAAGCAGGGCAGACAGACTAATCTTGGTTTTGGTCGACATGGTGATAACTCCTGTTTGATACGGCGTCAGCGCCGTTGAACCCTCCTGATAGACTTGAGCGGACGCGAAGTGGCCCGAAAGACGTGCTAGATCGTCTTGTCGTTTGCGGCGTCAACCGGCTGGCGAGAATGAAGGCCCGCCGCTGCGCAACGGAGGGGGAACGGCATGCTGGTCGATAGGCTATTGTCCAATCTTTCGGTTCGCGTTGAACCGTTTGCACTCTGTCAATTAAGTTCAGGTTGGCGCCTGCACATGCCTGGCCCGCCGGATGTGATGCTGCATTACGTGCTTAAAGGTGGCGGCACGGTGCGGCGACGCGGCGGTGAAGCGCGTACGATCGCGGCGTCATGGCTG
>JAQSCR010000513.1:3293-10204 GCA_029945495.1 Pseudolabrys sp.
CGATGACGGATCACGTGCTTGAGACCAACGGCAAAATTCGCGACGAACTCAGGATCGATGCGCCGCCCGCCGGCTCGCCGTTGCAATCCATCATCGCCGGTTCGGCCGCGACCTCCGACCTGGTCATTGCCTGCGGCGTTATCCACGCCCGCTACGGTCAATCACTTGGGCTGTTCGACCGGCTCCGTGACGTGCTGGTCGTCGATCTATCCGGCATCGCACAGGTCTCGGCCGCTTTCGACGGCATTTTCGGCGAGCAGTCGCAGCCCTTCGCTGGCAGCGCTACTATGATGAGCGCCCTGATGACCCAATGCCTGGTGCACCTGTTCAGACGGCTGCCGCCCGAAGGCGAACAGGCTCTGCCGTGGCTTATGGCGCTCAAGGATCGCCGTCTGGCGCAAGCGATAGACCTTGTCCTTAAGGATCCGGCAGCCGATCATTCGGTGGAGTCGCTGGCCGAGACGGCGTCAATGAGCCGCTCCAATTTCGCCGAGCGTTTCGCCGCGGCCTTCGACCGTTCGCCGATGAGCTTTGTCCATCATATCCGGATGCAGCGCGCGGTCGAACTTCTCGAGCACGACAAGCTGTCGATCGATCAGATCGCAAACCGGGTCGGCTTTGCGAGCCGCAGCCACTTTTCGCGTGCTTTCAAACAGCACACTGGCGCTTCGCCGAACCTGTTCCGGCAGGCCGCTAATGTCGGTGCGTTACCCGCGCCGGAGGGTTAAACGGGAAGTAATCTCGGAGCGGAGTCGGCTGTTCTTTCCGAAAATCATACCTCAAGGACGTAGGCCATGTCCTTGGACTGACTGACTGCTGCTCTTGCGAATAGCTCCGTTCAAGCGATGTTACTAATTGGAAGTCCCCCGGATGCGTTCGAACAGTACTCGCTCGGCAACGGTGAAGACACTGACTGCACTTTCATCTCGAAGAATTCGCGGTAACGCATACAGCGGTCATGCGGGTTAAAATGGCCGTTTCACTCCGTCGACGGCTGCGCCGGGCGCCGGGTGAGTTCCGCCTCTAGTTCGGCGATCCGTGAGGTGAGAGGCGAGCTCATCGCGCGCACCTCGTCGAGTGTAAAGCGCTCGGTGATGTGCTGCGGACAGTTCCAGTCGAACCCTTCGATCTTAATCAAGAAGCCGCGTTCGACACGGGCGCGGTAGTCCGGCATTTCCAACCAGGACAGCGAATCCTGATCATCGAGACCAACGATCTTCGCCCGCCCGAAGAGCTTGAGCCGCGTCTTATTCGCATAGTCCATGAAAAACAATGACACACGATCATCGGTCATCAGGTTTCCAACGCTGACATACTGCCGGTTGCCGCGGAAATCTGCGAAGCCGATCGTGGCCTCGTCGAGCGCGCGCACGAAACCCGTCGGCCCGCCACGATGCTGGATATAAGGCCAGCCAGTCTCGCTGACCGTAGCCATATAGAATGAGTTGCGGGCCACTATGAACCCGGCCTCCGCCTCGCTCAGGAGATGGTTCTTGCTCTCCGGAGTATCCTCCATGCGGGCATAGGACATCCGGCTGCCGAGTTGTTCCTGCATCTTCTTTACCGTCGGTGTGAAGGCGATTTCCGCGAAACGATGCGACATGACATTCCTCCTGAAGGCCGAAGCCCGCGGGTTAAAGTCCGAGATCGGATAGACCCGGGTGATCCGCGGGCCGCGGGCCTTGCGGCCAGCGAAACTTCCGGTCGTTCTCGCTAATCGCTTGATCGTTGATGCTCGCGAAGCGCAAGCGCATCAGCCCGCGTTCATCGGACTCCCAGTTCTCGTTGCCGTGGCTGCGGAACCAATTGCCAGCGTCATCGCGCCACTCGTATGCAAAGCGCACGGCGATGCGATTGTCGGCGAAGGCCCACAATTCCTTGATCAAACGATAGTCGAGTTCGCGCGCCAATTTTCGCGTCAGGAACGCGACAATCACCGGCCGCCCGACTGGGAATTCCGCGCGGTTACGTTCTGCAGTTGTTCGATCGCCAAGCCGCAACGCTGATGACAAGGATGCGCACCGCATCTCCTGCGTTGGCTTTTTCGCTCGCTCATACGCTCAAGATGTCCGCTCGCAGCGTTGGTGCCTGGCATGTTGCTTGGGCAGCGGAATCGGTCGAACTTGCCGACGGGATTGCCGCCGAAGCCGAATTAGCGCAAGCACGACTTGTCGCAGCCGTAGACGAGGCCCGATTGGTGATCGCCGAACTTCTTCGGGCGCACTGACTGAACACTTGGACTCTGGGACTTGTGATTTCATGAACCCGACCCTGTCGATCGGCGCTCATGGCGCAAAGAGTGAACCTGCCCGGATTCGCTTCAAATTGAACTTTATGCCGAGATATGCTGATTAACGTTCACGACACTCCGAAGGAAAAGCGCTAATGATCAAAGCTGTGTGGAACGGGACGGTCGTTGCCGAATCGGAGCGAACGGAAATAGTCGAAGGCAATCATTATTTTCCGCCCGAAACGCTCCATACGGAACACTTTCAGTCGAGCGACAAGAAAACAGTATGCCCCTGGAAGGGGGTAGCTCACTACTATTCGCTTATTGTCGATGGCCAGAGCAATGTAAATGCGGCCTGGTATTACCCCAGTCCGAAGCCAGAAGCCAAAAGGATCGCCGGCATGGTAGCATTCTGGAAAGGCGTACTAATTGAAAAGTAGTTTAGGTTTCGTCGCCCCTGTTCCGGCGCTAAGTAAAATATACTGCCATGTCAACGTTTAGGCATGCGTGCCGATGCGCGTGTAGTGATGGTATCCCCAGGCGGTCGTTCTACGTTGCGCTCGTCGTTGGCACAATCCTGAACTTGATTAATCAGGGCGACGCCCTTTTTGGGCTCCATGCAATCAACGTTACGAAGATAATTCTGACATATTTGGTGCCATACGGAGTCAGCACTTACGGTGCAGTTTCCTATCAGCTCTCTCGACCAAAAGGTTGAACACCAATAAATCCACAGACCCAGCGGCTGAGGCGACCGCAGTTGCCAAAATTTCAGCCCTGCGCAGTGCGCCATGTCGGCGGCTTGCAGTCCGCATGATCCGCGATAGCGTGAAAATAGGGAGTCATTCTTGATTGGGCGAATGGCCTCCCCGTCCTACGGACCGGCGCTATGTGCGGTCGCCTTTCATCTTCTAGATCCTTTTATTTGGCCGCACTCACGGAAACAACCGTTGAGCCATTGAACCTCACCGCGTCAGCTCGGTTAAAGCTTGGGCCGGCGACCTGCCAGCTGGAAATTCCCCCAAAGGTCGAAGGCCCGCAATTCGACTTCGACTAGCGAACCGATCAAGCTGTGTAACTCCCAGCTTAAAAGAAGTGAGACAAGCGCATGTCGGCTTCCTCGAAGCTGTAAATCAGCAGGATATAGAATCACATTCTTTGAGGAAATTCTTTCGTGGGTTTTTGAATTAATTTTGTCCCGCCTGATGTTGCCTTTAGCCAAGTCCAATCTGAATATCGGGAACGCACTGTATGTCCAGAATGTCTAGCACAGGGCAAACAGGCGCTGCGGTCCCCGTGCATTGCGCAACCGTTTCCGCCAACAACAGTTCCAACTTGCGAAGATCGACGATCTTCGCGCGGATATCGTCGAGGTGATGGGCGGCAATCTCGCGAACTTCGCGACACGATGCCTTCTCAGGCCCGCCAAGCCGGATGAGCTCGCGTATTTCATCAAGAGAGAATCCTAACTCGCGCGAACGCCGTACAAAGCCCAGAATGCGGAGGTGGGTAGGTTCATAGACGCGACGCCCCCCTGCTGTGCGTGGAGGCAACGGTAACATCTTGATCCGTTCATAATAGCGTATCGTTTCAATGTTCACGCCGGTCAGCTTCGATAGTTCCCCAATTGGCAGACCGTCCGCTCGCGAAGTCGTGATCACACGCATGAGAAAGTCCTTGCTTCTGTAGTTACTACAGGATGCACCTTTTCGCATATGACAATCAATGACGAAAAACTAGAGATAGGTTCCCAACGGAGGCCAATGTTGATGGCGGCGGCCGGTTTAGTCGGCGCACTCGCCGCTTCATCCTGCTGTATCCTACCGCTGGTCCTTTTCGGCTTGGGCGTGAGCGGTGCTTGGATCGGAAACTTCACGCAGCTTGCACCGTACCAACCTTACTTCATTGCGGTGACGCTTGCGTTTCTCGCTTGCGGGTATTGGCTGGTCTACCGCTCATCGCAGCTTGCGTGCGCCGGTAGCGCGGCTTGCGCGCGGCCTTTGCCAAACCGGCTGATGAAAGCAAGTCTTATTGTGGCGACGGCGCTCATTGTCGCGGCCTTGGGTTTTGATTTCCTTGCGCCCTTGCTACTCAACTTATGAACGGAGAACGCCTTATGACTAAGCTAATTTCTTGTGTAGCCTTCACACTCGGTCTTCTTGGTACGTCCACAGCCTTCGCTGGCGAGAGAACCGTCACGCTGGCTGTGCAGAACATGTATTGCGCGGCATGCCCGTACACCGTCAAATCCAGTCTCGAAGCTGTGCCGGGCGTCACCAAAGTTGCCGTATCATTCAAAAACAAGACGGCTGTCGTGACCTATGACGACGTCAAGGCCGACCTAAAGGCTCTCACGCTTGCAACCACGACTGCGGGCTATCCCTCCGCACCGAAAAGCTGAGCCTTCCATGAGCGATTGCACCTCCACGGGAGCTTTGGTCGTAGCCGGTACGCTCGCAGTGATCTGCTGCGCCGGGCCGTTGCTCATTGCGGCGATTGGGACTGCGGCGCTGACGGGTTGGCTCACGAACTCTGCGTACATCCTGGTTCCGGCACTCCTCATCGGTCTCGGGTTGGGCACCCTCTGGTTCTACCGCCGCCGTGTCGCCGCGAACGCCCAGCACGATTTTATTCCTCACGACCGAGGCGCCAAGTTATGAGCGGTCGCACTCTCATTATCACCGGCGCGGTTGGCACGGTCGTCGCCGCGATCTGCTGCGTCACTCCCATTCTCGTCATTGGGCTCGCCGCAATCGGTTTTGCGGGAGCGGGCGGGTGGCTCGATTGGGTGTTGATCCCCGTACTCGTCGCCTGCGTTGCGATCATCGGTTACGGCCTCTATCGCCGTAAATGCGAGGTCGATGCATGTCGCACCGCTTCTCCCCCCTTTTTAAGCAGAAAGAACATCATGACTGCGAAAGCCCACGACGGCTGCGTGCCGGGAAAAAACGGCGGTAAACTCTATGATCTTGCCGTCGTCGGAGCGGGCTCCGCGGGATTCTCCGCCGCGATCACGGCAGCGGAGAAAGGCGCGCAAGTCGCGCTCGTCGGTCACGGTTTGATCGGTGGCACCTGCGTCAATATCGGCTGCGTGCCGTCGAAGACATTAATCAGAGCCACAGAGACGCTGCATCACGCGGAATTCGCAAAACGCTTCCATGGGATCAAGGCTACTGCGTGTATTGAAGACTGGCGTACCGTCGTCCGTCAAAAAGACGAATTGGTCGCCAGTCTCAGACAGGCGAAGTACGCGGACCTGTTACCGAGCTACAACAATATCTCTTATCTGGAAGGCAAAGCCCGCCTCGTTGCTGGTGGTCTCGAGTTCAACGGTGCTAGAATTACGGCAGGCAAAGTCATCATCGCGTCCGGGGCACGGCCATCGATTCCGGCCATTGCAGGCATCGACACGATTCCTTATCTGACCAGCACCACGGCACTCGAACTTGAGGTGCTTCCGAAATCACTCCTCGTCATAGGGGGTGGCTACATTGGCACGGAGCTGGCGCAAATGTTCTCCCGCGCTGGTGTCGACGTGACACTCGTGTTCCGCTCGCGGCTTCTGCCCGAAGCCGAACCGGAAATCGGTGAGGCCCTCCAAGAGTACCTCGCTGATGAAGGGATTACCATTCTGGGCGGAGTAAGTTATGAATCAATCCGCCGGTCGGCTGCAGGGATTACCCTTGTAGTCCAGCGCGACGGCCGAAACGAGATGATTGAGACCGAACAGGTCCTCGTCACCACCGGGCGCACTCCGAATACTGATGGGCTCGGCCTCGAAGAGCTCGGGATCGTGCTCTCGTCGCATGGTGCTATCGTCGTGGACGACTGGATGCGCACCACCCGTCCGGGCGTCTACGCGGCAGGCGATGTGACTGGCCGCGATCCGTTCGTCTATATGGCGGCCTACGGCGCAAAACTCGCTGCCAAGAACGCGCTCAACGGCGATAGCCTGCGATACGACAACTCCGCCATGCCGGCGGTCGTGTTCACCGATCCTCAAGTGGCAAGTGTCGGGGCCACCGAAGCAGCGGCCCGCGCCGCTGGACATGACGTGCGAACATCGGTGCTGCCGTTGAGTTATGTGCCGCGCGCCCTTGCGGCGCGCGATACACGCGGGCTAATCAAACTCGTCGCCGACGGAAAAACTCGTATTCTGCTTGGCGCGCACATCCTAGCGCCGGAAGGCAGCGACAGCATCCAGACGGCGGCCATAGCAATTTGTCAGGGACTGACGATTGACGATCTCGCGGCGATGATTTTTCCCTATCTGACGACCGTCGAGGGCCTGAAGCTTGCGGCTCAGACCTTCGACAAGGACATAGCAAGGCTTTCGTGTTGCGCAGAATAATGCACATGGATTGTGGCAAGCGACCGAAATGATCGGATCGCCTGAAATCTCCACGCCGGCTTCAACGTGCCGGAGGTTGCGGGTACCAAATGGCAAAATGCTATGACTTGACAATTGTCGGGACCGGCGCTTCAGCAATGGTGTCGGCGATGCAGGCGCGTGCCGTCGGCTGGACGGTAGCAGCTATATATTTTCAGCCGTTCGGCAGATATACCCTTAGAAGATGTGACCCAAAAACATTCTGGTCAGCGGCGCCGAAGCGTCGACGTTGATGGGGCTTGGCCGGCGTCAGGTTGTGGATCGGCGCCGGGGTCACGTCGCTTGAAGTAC